>CAZUUP010000073.1:0-14978 GCA_964623105.1 uncultured Akkermansia sp. | reverse complement strand
TGGATTACGCGATCGCGGTCTCCGTGTCCCGTCTTTTCTTCCGGGGCATGCGCAGGGGCCGCGCCATGGAAGTCCTGGTGCATCCGTTCAGTTTGCGGGAGGCCTTGCGCCATCGCGGCGCTGAACCCGCTTCAGCTTGGGACGCCTTGCCCAAGGCATCCCGTTCGACGCTCGATAATCATTTCCGCGCCTATCTCGCCGAGGGCGGATTCCCCGAATCGCAAGGCGCCCCCGCGCGCGACCGCTCCAGCCTGCTGCGCACCTACGTGGACGTGGCCATCCTGCGCGACGTGATCGAGCGGCACGGCGTCAGCAACCCCGCCGCGCTGCGCTGGCTGCAACGCCACCTGCTCGGCAATCCCGCCGGGACGTTCAGCGTGCAGAAATTCTTCGACACCCTCAAATCCCAGGGCCTGCCGGTCGGCAAGAACACTCTGCACGATTACCTCGCCCACCTGGAGGACGCCTTCCTCGTGCGCACCGTTTCCCTGCACACGGCCTCCGAACGTCAGCGCATGGTCAATCCTCGCAAGGCGTATCCGATTGACCCCGGCCTCATCACGCTTTACGAGCGGACCGGTCGCGCCAATCTGGGCCACGCCCTCGAAACCGTCGTCCTGCTCGAACTGGAACGGCGCGGCTGTGAAACCGACTACGTCCGCACCCGCGATGGTTACGAGGTGGATTTCTTTGCGCGCGATCCCGAAGGCAACGCGACCTTGATCCAGGTTTGCACCGATGTCAGCGACCCCGCCACCTACGAACGTGAAGTCCGCGCCCTCTCGTCCGCGGCGGTTGAATATCCTGGTGCGCTCCCGTTGTTGCTCACGTTCGACACGCTGCCACCGAGCGTCCCTCTGCCCAAGCCGTTGCGTTGGCAACCCGTCATCGCGTGGTTGCTCGGCGCCGAACTTCCCCGCAAATCGCGCTGAGAACCTGATTGCCTTCGCATGGGGAAACGCGCCACCGAATTTCAGACCATCCGCTCCGAAGGCGGGTTGCTCCCGCCTGATTTGTTGCGGCGCGTGGTGGACCCGGCGGGCAAAGTCTCCGGCGTCGAGCCCACAGCCTACGGCCTGCCTGTCGGTGAACGTCTCAACGAGGCCATCACGCAAAGCTGGAATCGCCTCCGCCGTCATTGGGCCGAATTCCGCGCCGCCAGCAAGGACCTGCCCGAAGGCGATGCGACCACCGGGTTGACCAACGACAAGTGGTCGCTGCCGCTGTTGCGCGAACTTGGCTTCGGTTTTCTCACTACGACCGCAGGCCCGACCATTGACGGCAAGACGGGAAACCGGGCACCCTGATGCCGGGATTCCAACGCCAGCATGGGGGTCCATTGACCGACACCCAGATTGAGACATTGGTCGAGGTCTTGACCGAAGGCGGCGTGCCACCACGTTGAAGAGGAGATCGGGAGTTGCCTCACCGGGTTCGGATTGGCCCTCGGGTACAGGGTCGTTTTCGCATTTGGCATCTGCGCCACATTCAATGTGCCTTGGAGTGTGAACCGGTGAGCGTGGACGCGAAGCCGAGCGGGTGAACTCTGTCGAAACAGTCGAGCACGAGGGAAAGGAGCCCACACACAAATCTAACCGCTTTCCCGGGGCCGAACCGCGCAGATCGAACGCGCTGATCGGTGCTGCAAAGAACTCGCTCCACGCCCCCGCAACGGTCGGAAGCGGGACCGGTTTTTGACCCCGCAACACCCTCTTTTCCCCCTTTTTCAACACCCGCAAACACACCCGACATCCGCAAACAGCTGAACGGTCGAAAGACGCTGAAAACGCCCGCTCCTCCATGTCAACCGCGCCATCACTACGCCTTAAATCGAATCCTGGAGCGCCGTTGAGGAAAAGGGGGTCCGGCGTATTACGATCTGGTTGTTATCGTAAAGATTTCGGTGGAGACGCGGGCCGGGAAACGAACCGAGACGATGGAGTCCGCGCACAAATCGCCGTCCGAGCCGGGCTTCCGCCACATCGGATTCGCGAGGTTTCTGACATCGGCAAACGGTCAGAAACAGGGGTGACAAGGTTGGGTTTGTTGAGACTAGGTGTTGAGACTTTCCCCTTGTTTTCATAAAAACCCAATAAACAAAGGGTGGTCGGAGCGACAGGATTTGAACCTGCGACGTCTTGGTCCCAAACCAAGTGCTCTACCAGGCTGAGCTACGCTCCGAACAAGCGACGGCGAAGTATTCCCGCATTGGTGGCGCGGGCGCAACGGCAATCTCGGTGAATCGGGATGGCCGGGAAACAGGGCTGGCGGACGAGTTGGCGTGAATCGTGGCTTCAGGCTTCTTGTTGGGTGAGATTTGGGGCTTTTCAAAACGGGGCGCGGAGTCAACGTCGGTGGCGAATCTGATGAGCGGCGGCTGTGGAACGTCGGCTTCGGATGGCGAAGATTGCATGAGAGCTTCATTGAATCGTTTTTGCAGGACCGGTCTGGCCGGCCTCGCGCTGGCAGTGCTGGTGGTTCATCGGGGTGCGGCGGCGGAGGGCAGATCGGCGTTGGCGGGCGGGCAGAGCGCGTTGGATGCGATTTGCGGTCCGGCGGCATTGATTGCCCCGGTGGATTTGCCGCTGGCGCTGAAGCGGGGCGACCGGGTGGTCTTCATCGGCAACGGGTTGTTTGATCTGATGCAGGATCACGGATGGTTTGAGGCGATGGTATTGCAGCGATTCGCGGGGGAGGAAATTTCGTTCCGCAACCTGGCGTGGTCAGCCGACGAGGTGAATTTGATGCCGCGTCCGGATGAGTTCGGGGATTTGCACCATCACCTGGAGCAGCAGAAGGCGGATGTCATTCTGGCGGCGTTTGGATTCAATGAGTCGTTCAAAGGGGTGGCGGGGATCGGACAGTTCGAGCGTGAGCTGGGACGGTTGATCCTGGCTTTGAAAACCCACAAGTATAACGGGAAATCCGCACCGCGCATCGTGGTGGTTTCGCCGGTGGCGCAGGAAAACTTGGGAGCGCCGCTGCCGGACGGGGTGGAGGGAAACGCGCGACTGGCGGCGTACACGGAGGCCATGGCTCGGGTGGCGAAGGCGTGTCGCGTTGGATTTGTGGACGTTTTTGCAACGACGCGGGCGGCCATGCAGGGAGGGGCGAAACGGGAGGCGCTGACATTCAACGGAGTGCATTTGAACGCGGCGGGATACCGGGTGTTTGCCCAGGATTTGTTTCGCGGGATGTTCGGGGAGACCGCGCCGGAGCCGCGGGCGGAATTAAAGGCGGTGGTGGAGGACAAGAGCCGGCAGTTTTTCCGCCGTTACCGGGCTTTGAATGCGTTCTACATTTATGGCGGGCGGGCCAAGCCGTATGGGGTGGTGAATTTTCCGGGCGAATTGCAGAAGCTGGATGAGTTGGTGGCGAATCGCGACCGGCACTTGTGGGCGCTGGCACAGGGCAAGGTGGGCCCGCTGGATGACGGCAACTCGAAGCCTTTGCCAAAAATTACGGGGGACCGGCCGATCAACGAGTGGTTGCGGCCGGAGGAGGAGTTGAAGGCGTTCACGGTCGATCCGCGGTTCGAGGTGAACCTATTTGCGTCGGAGGCGCAGTTTCCCGATCTGGCCAAACCGATCCAGATGCGGTTTGACGCGCGCGGGCGGCTGTGGGTCTCGTGCTCGACGACGTATCCACAGGTTTATCCGGGCGAGGAACCGGCGGACAAGATCGTGATTTTGGAGGACACCGACGGCGACGGTCGGGCGGACAAGTGCAGCGTGTTTGCGACGGGATTACACATTCCGCTGTCGTTCGAGCTGGGTGACGGCGGTGTGTATGTTTCGGAGCAGCCGCGGTTGACGTTTCTCAAGGACACCGACGGGGACGGGCGGGCGGATTTGCGGCAAACCCTGCTGACGGGATTCGGGACGGAGGACTCGCATCATTCCTTGCACGACATCACGTGGAGTCCGGAAGGGGATTTGATTTTTCGGGAGGGAATCTTCCACCACAGTCAGGTCGAGACACCGCACGGGCCGGTGCGGGCACGGGAGAGTTCGTTCTTCCGGTTTCAGCCGGATACGCGACGTTTGACCGGGTTTGGGTCGTATCGAAGCACGAATCCATGGGGCATAGCGTTTGACCGCTGGGGCTGGCATCTCGGAAGCCATCCGGTGTTCGCCGCAGCGGTTCACGCGGTGAATGCGGCGTATCCGGATTTGCATCTGTCCGCCGGGCAGTATTTTCCGGCCTACAGCGGGACGTGCGGGCAGGATTTTGTGGCAAGCCGGCATTTTCCGGATGAGTTGCAGGACTGTTTTTTTCGCGTGAGATACAAGCCGGTCAACACGGTGGAAATCCATCGCTGGGTGGAGAAGGACACCCACTACGAGGAGGAGCGAATCGGGCACGTGCTGCAATCTGCCAACTTGTCGTTCATCCCGGTGGACGCGCAATTTGGGCCGCGAGGCGAGTTTTATGTGTGCGACTGGTACAATCCGGTGAAGGGGCATGCGCAGTATTCGCTGCGGGACACGCGGCGGGATCGAACCTCAGGCCGAATCTGGCGGGTGACGGCGAAGGGGCGTCCGCTGCTGGCGGCTCCGAAGATTGAGGGGGCTGCGGTGCCGGAATTGCTGGAGTTACTGAAGGCGCACGAATCGCGAACGCGATATTGGGCGCGGCGTGAACTGCGGGAGCGGAAGCCGGGGGAAGTGCGGGAAGCGCTGGATGGCTGGCTGAAACGGCTGGACGCAAAGGACCGGGAGTTTCGGCATCATCAAGTCGAGGCGTTGTGGGTGTACCAAAGTGTCCGGGCGATGAACGCGGCGCTGCTGCGGGAGGTGCTGGGGTGTGAGAACCATAATGCCCGAGCGGCGGCAACCCGGCAGTTGCGCTGGTGGCATGGGAGCCTGCCGGATGCGGCGGAATTGCTGCGGCGGAGTGCGAACGATCCGAGCGGCCTGGTGCGGCTCGAGGCGGCGGTGACGGCGAGTTATCTCGGCACGCCGGGGGCGCTGGCGGCGGCGCTGGAATTGCTGAAAAAGCCGATGGACAATTACCTCACCTACGCATTGCGAACGGCGCTGGATTCGGCGTCGTTGAAGCCATTGTGGAACGGGAATCCGCGATTTGATGTCACACAGCCGCTGTTTGCGAAGTTCATCAGCACCTCGTCGCGACCCGGTGGCAATGACGCGGCGGCAGGCAAGAAGGGCAAGCCGGGGAAGGCACCGGAGAATCCGTTTGACCGGTTGAATCCGCAGGTGGTGGCGATCAGTTGCGTGCCGGAGCGGATGATGTTCACGGTGACCGAGTTCAAGGTGAAGGCGGGAGCGCCGGTGAAACTCATCTTGGAGAATCCGGATGCGACCCCGCACAACCTGGTGATTTGCAAGCCCGGAACGGCGGACGCCATCGGGAATGCAGCGAATGAAATGGCCAAGCTGCCGGACGCTTTTGAGAAGATGGATTTCCTGCCGAAGTCGCCCGACGTGCTGTTTGCGACGGCGATGGTATTGGAAAACCGCGCGGAGACCTTGCGCATCCATGCGCCGAAGGAGAAGGGGCGCTATCCGTACATCTGCTCGTTTCCCGGGCACTACCTCGTCATGCGCGGGGTGATGGTGGTGGAGTAGCGGGTTTGAGCGGAGATGGCGGCACGGCGCGCCGGACAGCCCCGGAGTTGGCTCGGCCTTGTCGGTTGCTTGATTCGCGACGCCGTGGGGGAGGAATCATTCGCTGACGAGCCAAAGGCGGGCGAGGCCGGTGGGTTGAAAGCGGCCTTCGGGGGTGGCGAGGCGGACGGTCACCTTGCATTCGCGCCCTTTGGTGATGGCTGCCGTGACGGTGCCCGGAATCGGCGCGGTGGTGGGCTTGCGGTCCACACCGGCGGGTGCCACGCGGATGCTTTTTCCGGCTCTCAGCTGTTTGGCGATGTCGCTGCCTTCGTTAAAGAGAGTCAGGCGCAATTCGTCTGCGGCGTTGCCATCCACATAACCGGGGGCGCCATCCTTAAGAATGCGAGCGGTGTGGAGGGCTTTTTGTTCGGCCTGAAATTGCAGCAGGCTGGCATCGTCGAGGAAAATCTCCCAGGCGACACGGGTTTTGCCCCGTCCAATGCCGTGCGTCTTGGTGCGGATTTTATCGCCGGGTTGGAGGTCGGAGAATTTTGCGGGGGCGGCGGCCTTCCAGTAGCGGGTCGCGCTGTCGGTCTCGATGATCACGTTGGTCTGGCGGATGAAGCTCTTGTCAAAATTGGCCCAGGTGCAGTCGAGGGTTCGCTTGGCCGTGTCGATGCGGTCCACGTAGAAATATTCCTTGTGGCCGTTGAGCATGTTCATTTCGTCCTGGATGTAGGTGAGCCAGGTCCATTCGCCGCGGTCGTTCTCATGGAGACGAAAGATGGCGCGTTCACCGACGCGGAAGTCCTGGAGGTCGCCGGAGGCGGCGTGATGGAGGAGTTCTGCGTAGGGCAGGACGGTGAAGCTCATGATGGTGTCGTCACTTTCGTTGCGGAATTTCCCGGTGCGGGTGGCGAGGTCGAGGCTGATCAGTTCGCCCCAAGGACGGCGCATGGTGCCGGGCTGGGTGGGGATGATCACCTGGCCGGGGATGATCTTGAGGGGCGGTTTGGCCGGCGCGTCGGCAGCCGGAGACGGGGACGCAAGGAGGGCTAAGGCGAGTGCGAGAGGAAGCAGGAATTTCATGCGGTGTAAGGTTTTGGTGAGGTGATTGATTGGCCCAAGCGGGCGGCTTTGCTTGTGAGTGAGGAGCGTAGTTGGGGGCCGGGTCACTGATAAAGGCGTTCTTCGCGCGGCAGGTCGTCCACGCGCCAGCCGCCGGGCCAGAGCCGGATGATGCGTTTGGGCCGGAATCCTTCGAGCAGGAGTTCGGGTTTGAATTTGACCTGAAGCCCGCTGCTGCCGGGGACGACGGGGAGGAGCCGGGATTCGAGCAATGTGCCGCGCTTGCGGTCGTTGACCTGGTCGTAGGTGCGGAGATTGTCCTCGGCGACGGCGGCGGTGATGATGTCGTTGGTGGATTGGGTGACGCGGAAGAGTTCTTTCAATTGCGGATCGAATCCGGCGAACAGGGTGACCGTGACGTGGGCCTGCTGGTTATCCACGGCATCGATCCAGCCGGGGAAGCCGCGTTCACGCAAGAACTGGCGGTGGAGCTCGGCCTGCTGAGCGGTGGCGAGGGTGCGGCTCTCGGGGTCGAGCCAGATGTCGGCGCATCGACCGGGGCCCTTGAGGGTGGCGTAGGTGAGGTTGATAAGGACGGATTGGCCGGGCCCGAGATCGGCGAGGGTGGCGAACCCGCGGCCCTTGCGGACGCGGGTGGCCGGAGCGAGTTGGAGGGCGGTGGATTTGGGGTCGGCTTTCCCGGCGGTGATGCCGGTGGCGGTGAGGGTGAGCTTTTCGAGGTCCACGGCGTCCACGCGCCAGATGCGTTGGAGGCGGGTGAGGTAGCTGAAGTCATCTTCGAGGTGCAGGGCGAGGTTGAAGGCGGCTTCGATGCCAAGGCGTTCGTATTTTGGGATCTGGTTCTTGGCGGTGGCCGGCCGTTTCCTGACGTCTTTGGCGGCACTGGATTCGGTCGGGGTTTGGTAGAACCAGCCGTGGAGATGGGTGCCAAGCGGGATGTGTCTCAGGTCGGCGGCTGCGCCATGGAATTGCAACGAGCCGAACGGAAGCATCGTAAACGGCAGCGGGAGGTCCCATTCAGGGCGTTTTTGCGCGTCGGTACGGTCGGGGCGCAGGACGCCGGTGCGAGTGAGGTGGTCGATGGCAATGAGTTCGCCGGCAATGTAATGGGCGGAATTATGTGGCGGGAACTCGCCGGGTTTGAGCTGGAACCAGGGGAGTTTTTCGTTGCCACCGTCGGTGCGAAAGGCGGGTTCGGAAGCGGCCGACAGCAGGGGAGGCGTCAGAAGAGCGACGAGCAGCAGGTAGGGCAAGAGTTTCATGGGTGCTCCGCGGCAAGCGGCGGTTGGAGAGGGAAGGTGCCAGCCGGGATGTTTTCGGCAAGCCGGGATTGAACTGGTTGCGCGGGTGAAAGGGGGCTCGGCGCGGTGTGGTTGCGAGGCGGTGAACGCGTGCGGGATTCTGATGCTCAATCTGAGTCGTTGAGCAGTGCGAGCGTTCGCGGGTCGGGTTCGCCTTGAAAGAATTGGCGCATGGCGTCCTGAAAGAGCGGTTCGTCGGGAGCGGCGAGGTTGAAGAGGGTCATGGAGGAGCGGAACTTGAGGTCATCCGGTGGACCGAGAATGTCTCGAAGCGAGAGGCCAGCCCATTGGAGCATGAGGCGGGTGCATTGGCGGAGGCGTTGGCCGAGGATGGGGTGGGACAGGTAGCGGCGGGCTTGGGCGATGGAATCCAGGGCGTAGCGCTGGGCGGTCTGACTCGAGCCGAGGCCCCGAAGTTGCGGGAAGATGAACCACATCCAGTGGGATTCCTTGCGACCTTGCGCGAGTTCAGCGAGGACCTGGTCGTAGATCGCGTGCTGGGCCGCGAGGAAGTGGTCGAACTCGGACGGAAACTCGGACTGCCCTTCAGGTGTGGAGAACATGGGGCCGGTCGTTTGCGGCAGCCTGTGGAATGTCGTGCCGGCTTCCGAGATTCAGAGGGTCGAGATGCGATGGAACGGGCCGGCCGGCCGGCTCGTGATCAGCGGGTGGAAACCGGGGCGGGGCGGGTGCGAATGGGCCGGGGCGCGACGAGCAATTCGAGTTGGGGAATGTCGAAGGATTCGAGGAGGCCGAAGCAGAAAAGTTCGGGGCTGGCGTCCACGCTGCGGTTGGTTTCGACGAGGGTCTTCAAGCTGGCGAGATGAGACTGGCGTTCGAGGCTGCCGATGGCCTGCTCCTCGAGGGTGGCGGCGATGAGCGCGATGGTGCTGGTGCGGGGGCCGACGGCGGACACAGCAACGGGGCCCTGGCGGAATTGATCGCGACCCCAGCGGGCGAGGGCGGCAACCTGGCTCGCCTGGATGCCGAGCGGGCGTTCTCCGGTGGCGGCGGCGAGCAGGGCGAAGAGCCAGTCGTGCGAGCGGATTTTCGATTCGCCAAAGTAGAAGGGATCGACGGCGAGGACGCGGTTGCCTTCGGCGAGAAGACGTTCGACTTCCGGGGAGGATTTCGCGCGGCCGACGTCGGCGAGAAACAGCACGGTGGACTTGGGGATTCCGTGGACGATCTCGACGACCGGGACGGTCCATTCGCCGCCGAGACGCAGCTGCCACCAAGCGGACCAGATGCCATCCTTTTCTTCCACGGCGAGCTGGCGGGCCTCGACGCTGAGGTCGGAGGCGCGGGTGATTTCGCGGACGCGCAGGCGGTTTTTGGGGCCCCAGGCGCCGGCGGTGGCCTGGTCGGTGAAGGTCTTTTCGGGGCGGGGCAGGTTTTGGGCGAGACTGCGGGCCAGGGAGTTCAAGGTCGCGTTGTTGGCGGGCAGGGGAACGTGGAGTTGGTCGGCAGTTTTGAGTTCGGATTCGCTGGGGATTTCACGATCGCTGTAGCCGATTTGGTCCGGGAAGAAGTGGAGGCCGAGCATTTGATAGAGAGCTTCGCGATTGTCTTCGCCGAAGTTGTGGTCGCCCGGATGGAGGTTGATGTGATGCTGGAGATGGGTGGCTTTGCCGGCGGCGGAGTAGGCGGGCTGGGCGGCGTCGAGGAGAGGTTGCAAGGCGTGGTCGGCGCGGAAGCAGCATTGGTCCTTGGCGTTGTACGTGAGGAGCAACGGGCGGGGGGCCATCATGGCGGTGAGATGGGAGTAGTCCACGACGGTGGCGAGGTCGGAGGGCGTCTGCTCGGAATCACCGAGGTCGGAGAAATGGCGGGCACGGGTGAAGAAGCTGGAATAGCCGGCGACGGGATTGGCGAGGGTAACCCGGGTGTCGAGGGAGCTGATGAAGATCGTCTGCCAGCCACCGCCGGAAAGCCCGGCGACAGCGACGCGGGAACGGTCGGCGAGGCGGTGATCGAGAACGACATCCAGGGCGCGGGACATGGCAAGATAGAAGGGGGCGATGCCGCTGGTCCCGAGGAGGTCGAGCTGGTTCATGGCGCCGTGATGGTTGCCCGGATTGCGCAACTGCCCCATACCGAGCCATTCTACATTGAGGACGAGCATTCCGCGTTTGGCGAGGTTGATGGAGCGGAGTTGTTTGTAGTTGGCGGATTTGCCGTTGCGGTCGTGGCCGTTGACGTTCAATACCACCGGCGCGGAGGCTTCCCCGGGCAGGTTGGTGGGTTCGTAGAGGAGCGCGGGAATCCAGAGGCCGGGAACGGCTTCGTAACGCAGTTTGCGGATTTGATAGCCGGGACCGCCGGGAATCACGTCGAGCCATTCCGTGCGCAGGCTGGCGTCGCGCCAGGCGCGGGCTTCGCCCCGGAAGATGACTTTTTTCAAGGTTTCGCGGCGCAGTTCGCGGGCCACGGCGTCCCACTGGGCGGCCGACTGGACGGGCGACATGGTGGGGATGCGGCGTTCGACGAAAGTCTGGATGTCGGCGAGGGATTGATCAGCGCCGATGACGGGACGGGCCAGGACCGCCTGAACCGCGGAGGGATCGGGGCTGTGAATCGGGGTGGCGCGGACGACGACCTCGGGCAGGCGCCCGACAGTTGTCTGGGCGAAGGCGGGTTGGGCGGCGACCGCGAGGATGGACGGGAGGGCAAGGAGTTTAAGTAGCTTCATGGGAAAATGTCGCGATTGTGGCTCAGGCTGGTTGTTTGGATCGGTGGGAGTAAACGGGAAGGGGAAATTCGGGGCGAGATAAATTTTGGAAATGGGCGGACTGGTGGGATGAGGGTGGTCCGTTGGCCGGGTCGCTGTTTTGGCGCCTCAATTCTCGCGTTGTCGGAGCCGCAGATTCCGGATGGCTCCGTTGTACGAAAAGGTGGGCGAATCCGCGTGGCGAATCGCATTCAAAGTGACTGGATTACGTTGGGAGGGAGGAGGAATCCCAGCGTTCACCGTTGCGCATGACGAGGTGAGTCTGGCCGAGGCGGCGGCATTCGTTGACGAAATCAGCGGGTGAAGCGGTGTTGAATGCGAACATGTCGAAGTGGCAAGGAATGACGATGCGCGCCCCGATGGCATGGGCCAGTTGAGCGGCCTGGCGTCCGTCGAGATTGCCCGCGACGCGGCGCTCCGGTCTGTCTCCGTTGATGGGAAGCAAGGCGACGTCGATGCCGGCGGGGCGCAACCAGTTCTCAATGCCTTCATACAGAAGGGTGTCTCCAGAGTGATAGATTTTCCACGGCCCGGCCTCCACGATGTAGCCGAGGAACTTGTGGCGCCCCTCGGCATCGCGTTCGAGGGTGTTGTGCGCGGCCGGGATGGCGTGGAAACGAAAGCCGCCGAGTGCCACGGACTGGCCGGCGTCAAGGGCGCGGAGGCTTTCGGACGGAACCTGAAGGCGTTCGGCCGCGAAAGCGCGATTGGCAGCGGGGACCAGCAGAGGCACTTGCGGATCGTGTTGCAGGATTGGACGCAGAGTTTCGGCATCAAGGTGGTCGGTGTGGTTGTGGCTGGAGGTAATCACATCGACGAAAGACAGGTTTTCGGGGGCGATTACGCGTTCGGTGAGGCGGACGTGGGGTTTGTCGGTCGCGGCGTACTTGTGGGTGAGCGAGTCGGAAAGGTATGGGTCGAGCAGGGCATGGCGTTGGTTCCATTGGATTAGAAATCCGCTTTGCCCAAGCCACCACAGGTGCAGGGAATCGGGAGTGCGGCGTGCGGTCTGGATATCAGCGAGGAAGGCGGCGTCCTGAAGAACGGGCTTGAGCATCGGGCGGATTAGACCACTGCGATCAGCGCTTGGGGAGCGGAATTCTCGGCTGTCGCAACGACAAGTTGGTCGAACCGGAAAGTCCCTGACGTGCAGACTTCGAGCAAACTTCCGCGCTCGCCGAGGCTTCGAGTTCGCCCGGACGGGCAGGCTCAAAAATCTCCGCCGCCGGAATCTCCGCCGCCCGAGAAATCTCCGCCACCGGAACTGTCGCCGAAGTCGCCGCCGGAACTCGAATAGTCGGTGTCACGGCGCGAAAAACTGTCGTCGCCCTGGAGGTCGGACCGGTCTGCGCCCCAAGCGGTGTTGTGGTTGCCGGTGAACTGATTGTAGAGCCACATGCCGGCAGCGGCCCCGAACATGCCGCCCAGGAGGGAACTGAAGAAACCGCCCCCACCGCCCAACACAGGCGGGGTTGCGCCGGCGGTCGCGTTGCCACGGGTCATCGCCTTAAAAAGCCCCATGATGAAAAGGATCACTCCGATGCCGACGAGAGCCAGGAGAATCCAGAGCCAGGGACGGGCCGGCGGGGTGTCAGCTTCCGCAACCCGCGGGGCGGCAACCGGGGCCGTAACACTGGTCCGGGCAGGCCCGCGAGCCGGGAGGTGGGCGCGCAAAGTTGTCTGGACGAACTGGATTCCGTCGAGGAGTGCGAGATCATTTTCTTTCCGGCGCAGGCGCTCCAGCATCTTGGAGACCAGCGCACTGCGGTCGGCGAGGGTGAAGGCCTGCTTCTGGGTTTCGTTGCCGACGACGATCTGGAGGTGGGCCGGCTCGCGGGTGAGAAGAACGTAGATGCCATTGACGTTGAGTTGGCGGGCCTGCTGGGCGCTCCATTGTTCGAACAGGCGGTTGGCGACCGCCTTGTCCTGGAGATTCATGTCCTTCTTCACGGAGTCAGGAACCGCGGCGAAAGTTTCGATCAGTACGCCCTTGCCGAACTGCTTCTCGATCTCGGCAATCTGGCGGCCGGCATCTGTGCGGGCGCTCTCGGAGAAGAAATTGGCGTTGTCGCGGATGCCGTGGGCGGCCGCAGCGGCGAATTGTGTGCCGAGAAACAGGGCGGCGAGGCTCGCCAGGATCGTCAACATTTTGGTCGTGGCAGTCATGGCTGGGAACGATGGTTCAATTGCTAACCGATGTTCGCCGCGGTCGGCAGCGATGTCCTTTGCAACGTGGAGGCGGAGTGGCGTTGCGTCAAGGGAGACCGGCGCACCGGATCGTTGATCATCCGGTCGCCAATCTTACTCGAAGAAGAGTTCGTCGAGATCGGGCGCGGTGCCGAAGCTGTTGAGGGCTTCGGAGTAGCGGTAATAGACTTCGAGACAGAGCGCGCCGAGGGCGGTGGTGTACACTCGGCCGCCGGCCTTGCCCCAGCGGTCGCGGTCGGGGTCCCAACTGCCGGCGTGGTCGCCTTCGTGGTTCTGGTTTTCGAGGAGCACGTCGCGGATGCGCTGGTTCCACCAGATGCGATGTTCGCCGCCCATGTTGTGCATCGCGTAGGTGGCGTAGTACCAGTAGTAGAAATCCTTGTTGCTCCAGCGGGGTGGGTCGCGCTGGGTCAGTTCCGCGCCTTTGATCAGGAGATGATTTTTCACGCCGGTGCCGTTGAACTGGCGGATCATCATGCCCGCGGCGGTGAGCGCGGGATGGCCGTTGCCGGCACCGCCGCCGGTGCGCGAAACTTGGTAACCGACCGCGCCGGAGGAATCGCGGCTCGCGCCCTGGTCGGTCACGCTGTCGAGGTAGGCGAGGCCCTGGGAAAACACGGCGCTGTCGAATTTCAACTGCGCCAGCCGCGCCGTCTTGAGCGCCTGCAAAAACCACGCGGTGACGCTGAAATCACTCTCGTCGCTCTTCGGGGTGTAACGCCAGCCGCCGTCGGCGTTCACGGCTTTTTCGCAGAAGTTCACGGCCTTTTGCGCCGCCGCGCCGAGGCGTTCGTCGCGGGCGCGGCCGTAGGCTTCGCTGAGGGCGATGGTGCAGATGGCGTGGGTGTAGAGGTTGTTGCCGGCCTGGCCGATGTGACCGTCGGCGCGCTGGTGGCGCATGAGGTGTTCGAGGCCCTTGAGGACGTTGCGGCGGTATTCGCCCTTGCGCGTGGTGTGGCCGCCGCCCATGAACGCGAGCACGGACAGCGCGGTGTCGGCGAGGCTGCCGGCCTGCGAGCCTTCGAATTTCGTCGCGTCCCACGAGCCGTCGCTTTCCTGATGCACGGCGAGCCAGTGCAGCGCGGAATCCACGGCGGTGCGGGCGCGGACGCCGCCGGTGCGGCTCATGGTGCGGAAGAAATCGCCGGTGCCGAACAGGTTGATGTTCGCGGGACCGAGCTTGCCGACGGCGGGCGCGTCCTGTTCGCCGAAGGCTTTGGGCAGCGCGCTGAGGCTTTTGCTCGGGCGCGGCGCGGCGTTCATCGTGTAGAGCTGCGGGCGGTCGCGGGGCGTCGGCTCGGCATATTTGAAAAGGTCGGCGGGCGCGGCGGATTCGGCGGCGATGGGCTGGAGCGCGTGCGTGACGGTGTCGGAGACCATCGAGATTTCCAGCGGCGCGTCCTGGATGTCCACGCTGGTGGCGGAGACCTCGATGCGCGGGGTGTTGATCTCGACGTTGCGGCTCTGGATGACCTCCTGCACCACGGGCGTCTCGCGCGGCGCGGTGGTGATTTGAATGTTCGGCTTCTCCTCGGTGAGGACGGCTTCGGCGAGGTTGTCCGGGCGTTCCTTGACGATGTCGCGCACGGGGTCGCGAAGCTGAAACTCCTCGACGACATGCTCGGCCACGCTGAACTGGAATTCCTCGGCCTTCTTCAGCGAGTCGGTCTTCGCCGCAAAGCGCCACACGACCGCGAGCAGGAACA
The DNA here is from genome assembly GCA_964623105.1 of uncultured Akkermansia sp. GTDB lineage: Bacteria > Verrucomicrobiota > Verrucomicrobiia > Limisphaerales > BJHT01 > BJHT01. The sequence goes on along the minus strand of CAZUUP010000073.1, from coordinate 370 downwards.
GCAGCGCGCACACGAGCAGGCCGACGCCCATGGCACGCTTGTCGAAAACGGTGTTCTCGACGCCGCGCTTCTGGAAGCTGACGCGCGGCGGCGGGGAGGTGGCGGGGAGTTCGGATTTCACGGGAGGGGGGAAGGTTCCAACGAACGCCGAGCCACCGGGGTGCGGTTGCGTCGCGTTTTGGAGTGCGGTGACTTGTCACCGCTTTCGCGCAGGCGACTGGTCGCCGTCAAGTTTTCGGGCGCGTGCGTATGCGCGTGCGTGCTTGCGCTGGCTCGAACCATGGCGGTCTTTGCGAAAGTTCGTCCAGTCTGCACCGGGGACTTGGTCTCCCTCTCTTCCGTTCGGAACGGAGGAGAGGGTTGGGGAGAG
>CAZUUP010000072.1:0-15089 GCA_964623105.1 uncultured Akkermansia sp. | reverse complement strand
CGGGGGCGGCGGTGGCGAGGGTTTTGCGGGCGGTTTCGAGGGTGGTGCGGGCTTTGGTGAGGTTGGCTTCGGCGACGGCGAGCAGGTCGCGTTTGATTTCGGGGCGCAGGGACGGGGCGCGGGCGGTGAGCGGGAGGGATACGGGCGTGACGCGCAGGGTCTTGAAGGCGAGGAAGCCGGGGAGCCGAGGCTCGTAGGTTTTGGTTTTGTCGGGATAGCGGTCGTCGCCGCGGATGAAGAGGTGCGTGGGCGCGTCGGGGTGGAGATCGAAGGCGCGGGGGAGGCCGTTTTTCTCGAGGTCGGTTTCGCCGGGCACGGCGTCGAGGCGGACTTGGTACGGCTCGAAGAAGGCGCGGAAGTGGTAGTACTCGGTCTGGGCGATGGGGTCGTATTTGTGATCGTGGCAGCGGACGCAGTTCATGGTGACGCCGAGGAAGGCTTTGCCGGTGTGCTCGACGACGTTTTCCAGCCAGGTGTTGCGGTTGAAGAGGAAGTATTGGCGGGCGAGGAAGCCGGTGGCGCGGAGGATGTCGGGATCGTTGGGCGCGAGTTCGTCGCCGGCGAGCATCTCGCGGATCATGCGGTCGTAGGGCTTGTCTTTATTGAGCGATTCGATGATCCAGTCGCGCCAGTGCCAGATGTGTTTCTGGCTGTAACGAAGCTGCGCGCCGAGGCCATGCCAGTCGCTGTAGCGCCAGATGTCCATCCAGTGGCGGCCCCAGCGCTCGCCGTATTGGGGGCGTTCGAGGAGCTGGTCCACGATGCGTTCGTAGGCCTGGGGAGAAGTGTCGCGCTGGAAGGCGGCGAGTTCCGCGAGGGTCGGCGGGAGGCCGATGAGATCGAGGTAAATGCGACGGAGCAGGACGGCCGGTTCGGCGGCGGCGAGGGGCTGGAGACCGCGCTGCTCGTGTTCGCGGGCAAGAAAGGCGTCGATGGGATTGCGGACCCACGCGGCGTTCTTCACGACCGGCACGGTGGGACGGACGGGGGCGACGAAGGCCCAATGTTGGCGCGGGTCTTCGGGGACTTTCTCGACGGGAGCGACCGCGCCCTGATCGATCCACGCGGCGAGGAGGGCGATTTGTTTTTCGGTGAGCGGTTCGCCTTCGGATTTGGGCGGCATGGGCGTGGCCTGGCGCGTGCCGGTGACGGCGTGAAGCAGGAGGCTATCGGCGCTCCGGCCGGCCTTGAACGCAGGGCCGCTGTCGCCGCCCTGGCGGATGAGTTGGGAGGCGTCGAGGCGCAGACTGGCCTTCTGCCGAAGCGCACTGTGACAACTGAAACAGCGGGCGGAGAGGATGGGCTTGATGTCGCGGAGGTAATCAACGGGTTCGGCGGCGGGAGAAGCGGCGGAGGCGGCGGGGGCGAATGCCGTGAGAATCAAGGCGGCGAGCCAGTTAGCGGCTGGGAGCTTGAGTCGTGGGAAAGGTGTCATGATAACGCTTGAGGGAACGAGATGAGATTGGGACCCGATGGAGTGCGAGCGAATTCACCGAGCGGAACGGTTGGGGTGGCGGGGCGTTGGCTGTGAAGTCACGGGGCGTTGTTGATGCGCCGCCGAGGCGTTCAGGGATGAGGTTGGTGGAGGAGTTTCCAGACGCGGAGGGCTTCGGTGGCACCCCAGGCTTGGGCATCGCAGCCGCGCTGGGTGTGGGGAGCGTCGCCGTCGAGGATTTCGGGGAGGTGGCCGAGGCAGCCGGTTTTGAGGAGGCGATCCATGCTGCCGAGATAGGCGCGCGCCGCTTCGGTTGCGGTGGGGGAAAAATCCCAGGCGCGGGCGAGGGCTTCGCAGAAGATGGGGAAGGTCCAGGTCCAGGCGGTGCCGTTGTGGTAGGCGGGTTTGCGCCGGGTGTCTTCGTCGCCTTCGTAACGGGGCCAGTAGGGTTCGGCGGGGTTGTTCAGGAGCTGGCCGTGTGCGCCGCGGATGGGCAGCGGAGGTTCGACCGGCAGCGGAGCGAGGGTGCGGAGGGCGCCCGGGATGACGAGGTGGCGGAGGGCGGCTTCGACGCAGCGGCGGGCGCGTTCGCCGGTGAGGAATCCAAAGGCGACGGCGAGGAGGCCGTTGCTGCGGAGGGCGTTGTCCACGGTGGCTTCGGCGGCGCGCTGACCGGGCGTGGCGATGAGGAGATCGGCGAGGTAGCCGCGGTCTTCGAGCCAGAAGTGGCGTTCGAACGAGGCTTGTGCGCGGTTGGCGAGGGTGGTCCAGCGGGATCTTTCGCGGGCGGGCGCAATCGTTTCCAGCTGACGGAGCAAGCGAATCCAGAGGACTTGGATTTCGACGGGATAGCCCTGGCGGGGGGTGCCGGCGGGATAGTTGGTGTCCATCCAGGTGAAGTGGCTGGGGCTCCAGACGAGGGCGGATTCGTCATCGACGCGGATGCCGTTGGGGGTGCCGCGGAGGTAGCCTTCGGCGATTTCGCGGAGAACGTCGGCAAGCGTGCGGTCGCGGTCATCAACGGGGGTGGCGTAGAAGGCGGCGGAGGCGTCCGGGTAATCGTGTCCGCGGGAGCGATGGGGCCTGGAGCGCTGGGATTCGTCGGCGAACGTGGCGGCGGCCTCTTCGCAGACGACGCCGAACCAGAGCGGGGCGTCGGTGGTGTCGCGGTTGGAGGCGTCCTCGCCGTGAATGGTGTTGGGGAGGGTGCCGTTTTCCGCGAAGCGGCCGAAGACCTGAAGGAGTTGGCGGACTTCGGGGAGCATCCCGGCGGCGAGGAGGCCACGGGCGCAGATGAGGGAATCGCGTCCCCAATCGAGGAACCACGGATAGCCGGCGATGACGGTCTTGCCCGGGCCACGGCGGACAACGAACGCGTGAGCGGCGAGGGCGAGCTGGCAACCGAATTGATCGGCTTCAGGCAGACGCGCGCGATGAACGGCGGCGGTGCTGGCGTGACGGCGCTGTTCGAGCAGGGCGCGCAATTCCGCCGCCGAGGGATCGGCGGATTCGGCGGCCGCGTGGATGCCGAGGCAGGCGTCGTCACCACGGGCGAGGGGGATTTCAAACCAGCCCGGGCTGTAGGCGTCGCCGGCGCCTTCCTGGCCGCGACTGGCCTCGATCAGGTGCGGGAGGTTGTGGCGCCATTCGCCCTCGTGATGGTAGTTGCCGGTCGTGGTCCAGGCCCGGAGCTGGCGGTCCGGAGCGGGAGTGAAGGCGAAGCCGGCCCGGCCGCGCAGGGGCTGGCTGTGCCTGTTGAAATGGTGGTCGGAACCGGGGTTGTGCTTGGTTTCGGAGTGAAAGCCGCGGTCCTCGAGGTCGAGCCGAACGGTGAGGGCCACGCGGCATTCATCGGGGAGCGGACGGCCGACGGCCGGGGCGGCGAGTGGCCGGGAGAAACGGAAGACGGTGAGGTTTTGATTTTCGGCGAGATCAACTTCGAGATGGATTTCGACACTGCGGCCGTCGCCGGCGTTGGCCACGAAACGCCAGCAGGCCGTTGGGCCGGGCTCGAAGTTGAGCAAGTTCTCGACGTTGAGCGCGGTGAGGAAGCCGTCGGCATTGACCCAGACGCGGGCGGATTTGACGAAGACATGCCGGTCCACGGGGACGGAGGGATGGAGATTGGCCGCGAGGACGCAGTCGTACTTGGATTTGACCGTGCCGAGATCGACGGCCATGCGGGCCATGCCGCCGATGCCGTTGGTGAGGAGAACCATCGGAGCCTCGAGGGGCGAGGCGGCGATGGATTTCGCGGTGAAGACGGGGCGGGCGAGGTCGGGCGGCAGCGCGAGGTAACGGATGGCGGCGGAGACGCGGCGGTCGGGGTCGGCGGCGGTGAAACGTTCCAGGCGCAGCTCGGCATCCGAGGCGAGTTCGCGGGGCGGGAAGCAGGCGATGTGGCCGTCGCGCACGGGAATTGATTCGACATTCACCGGTCGGGAGCCGTCGGCAAGCTGGAGTCGGGCGCGGAAGGGGGCATCGTTGGAGATCAGCAGCCAGTGGTGCGGGGGCACGGGGACGATACGGCGGCGATCGGGCAGCCGCCAGGTGACGACCTGGGGAAAGTGGTTTTTGTCGAGCAACCGCACAAGAGCGCCCGCCCAATCCTGACGCGCCAATTCGCGATCCACCTGCTGGATGGCGGCGAGGAATTGCGCAGGCATGGTGTCCACGAATTCGGCAAGGACCGAGGCATCGAAGACGGCGACGTTTTCGATGGGCCAGAAACGGCTCAGGGCGGCAAGGCCGAAGGCGGACTGGGCGCGGGCACGACGGTAGGCGTCTCCGGCAAGGCCGGTGGGCGCGGCCTGCGCGGCGAGGCAGAAGCAGGCGGCGGCAGGGAGTTCGATGGCCACCTGTCCGAGGCCGTCGGGGCGGCTGGCGGGGCGTGGCTGGCCGAGGAGTTCGCACCGCAATTCGCCGAGCGCGCGGAACTGCGCATCGCTGAGATGAAAGTCCTGCGGGTGCGCGGCATCGGTGTTGACGAGCACGAGAACGGCATCGTGTCCCTCGGCGGATTCGCGGTGGAGGGCATAGACGGGGGAATCGAGCGCGCTGAGGCGCGTCAACCGGGCGCCGTCGAAGAACGCAGGGTGCCCGGCGAGGAGTTCGTTCAAGCGGGCCAGTTCCGTGACCAGATTGTCGCTGGCACCCCAGTTCAGTCCGCGGCTGGAGTGAACGTTGACCTTTTCATCGGCGAGCCATTCGACGCCACAGGTGAAACCGAAGCCGCCGCTCACGCTGGTGAGCGCGCAGAGGCGGTTGCGCAGCAGCGACCAGGCGCGGCCGCCCGCGGCGAGGCGGTTGTTGTCGTGGGTCTCGCTGTAGTGAACGAGCACGCCGACGTTGCGGGTCTGGGGGCTGTTGTCGAGGTAGCCGCTGACCTCGGTGCCGGTGTAGTTTTGGAAAAGTTCCGAGTAGGCCCATTGCATGCCGCCCTCGGTGAGCAGGGTTTCGGTGGCTTCCCACGAACCGCCGAGTCCCTCGAGGAGGAAGATCGTGTCCGGGAACTCCTGGCGGACGCGGGCGATGATGTATTGCCACGCGACAGTGGGCACCTTGTAGCCGGCGTCGCAGCGGAAGCCGTCCACGCCACGGCGGCACCAGGTGAGGAAGACTTCGGCGAGATATTCCCACAACTCGGGGTGGGTGTGTTCGAGTTCGACAAGATCCTCCCAGATATTGCCCCAAGCACCGGGACTGATGAATTCGCCGTCGGGCTTGCGCAGGTACCATTCAGGATGGTTTTCCCAGAGTGGCGCGCCCCAGCCGGTGTGATTGATGACGATGTCGAGGAAGAGGCGTCCGCCGCGCTGATGCACGCCGTCGGCGAGTTCGCAGAACTGGTCCACGCCGGTGGTGCGTTGGTCGAACTCGACCAGCGCGGGATCGACGCCGATGAGGTCCTGACAGGCGTACGGGCTGCCAAAGCGGCCGAACCGGGCGAAGGTGGTCGGAGTGGGATTGACGGGCAGCAGGTGCAGGATGCGGCAACCGAGGGTATCGAAAATGTGGGGGAGTTCGCGGGCGAGATCGCGAAGTTTTCCGGAGGGCGGGATGACGGTGTAGCCGTTCTGGTCGAGGAGCTGGAGGCGCCGTTCGAGGTGTTCGTCGCTGGTCTTGGCAGCCGTTTTGCCGGGGCCAAACATGCGGGTGAAGGCGCAATAGATGGTGTTGGCCGTGCGGTAGGAATCGGGGTGCACCGTGATGCCAAGGTCGGGACCGGCCGCCCAGAACTGGCGGCCGAGGGCATTGAGCGCGTAGGGCTTGGCCTTGAAGTATCCGACCTCGGTGAGCGGAATGGTCGCCGTCCACCGGCCGTTCTCCCAGCGCATCGGCACGTCGTGCCACGAGGCGCCGGCCAGGGGCACGCGGTGGAAATGGGAGCGGATGATCTCCTCCCGCAGCAGTTCGGCGCGCCCGAGGTTGGTACGCAACCGCGCCTGCCAGCCCTGGTCGGGCGAAAAACTGGTGCTGCCACCGCCGAGCGTGAACTGGGCTGCGTCGCCGACGTGGCGAAGGAGACGGGTCCCGGCGGGCGGGCTAATTTGCGGCTGTTCCATGTTTTGTAACTCGTCCCGGAGGGCATTGCTGGCTGCCGGCGCTTCGGGAACGCGCGGGCATTATGAGAGATGCCGGGCCATTGCAAGCTCAGGAACGGAGCGGTAAGTCCGGCCGGCCGGTCACCGGCGGGGCGGAGCATCCCCCCGGCGCGGGACGAACTCGAGCGCGCGCTTGCGACCGTCCAGCAACTGCTCGACGGTCAATTTGTCCGCCACGGTGTCGCGGTCTTCGATGGCCTTGGGCACGCCCTGGCGTGCGGCGAGGGTGAACCATTTGTACGCCTCGACGGGATCCTTCCCGACGCCATCGCCGTTGAAGTAGAGCACGGCGAGGTTGCACTGCGCCTCGGCAAACCCCTGGTTGGCGGCCAGCAGGTACCATTTGTGGGCCTCCTGGTAATCCACCTTCACCGATTCACCGCGGTCGTAGGCGACGCCGATGTTGTATTGCGCCCAGGCCACGCCTTGATCCGCCGCCTTGCGCCACCACTTCAACGCCTCGGCCATGTCCTGCTTCACGCCGCTGCCCTTGGCATACAGGCCGGCCAGGTTGGCCTGCGCCTCGGCGAATCCCTGCGCGGCGGACTTCAGGTACCACTTGGCGGATTCCGCGTGATTGGGCAGGCCGCCGACGCCGCGCGAGTGCAGTTCTCCGAGCATGTTTTGCGCCTCGGGGTCGCCTTTCTCGGCCGCCTTTTCGACCCATTTGGCGGCCTCGGTCGTGCTTTTGATGACTCCGTGTCCCTTGTCATGGAGCATGCCGAGGCTGAAGGCGGCGTCCGGGTCGCCCTGTTCGGCTGCCTTGCGATACCACTTGGCGGCTTCCGTGAAATCCTGCGCCAACCCGACGCCGGCCTCGTACATGGCGCCGAGGTTGAACTGCGCCCCCACAAAGCCCGCCTCGGCGGCCTTCAATGACCACTTCAGGGCCTCGCCAAAATTCTTCGGCACGCCGTCCCCGATGTAATAACGCCAACCCAGGGAGCACTGCGCCTCCGGATCGCCCTTCTGGGCTTTCGCCTGCAACCCGGGGATGGACTCCGCCTCGGCGGCGACCGCGCCGGGGGAAGTCCCGGCGGTTGCCAACGAAAGCAAGAACAGCAACAAGCAACTGCGCATCACGCTGCACGATCACGCCCGGCGACCGCCGCCCGGAATCGCCCGGGCGGACTGCACGAATCGCGAGCCAAATTATCCCCGATCGCCCGGTTCCCCGCAGGAACGGCGGTCAGGTGTCAGAAATCACGCCGGTTTGAAACCCGTCTCCCGTCCGGGGAGCGCCCTCACTCGGTCACGATCGGCCAGCCCGACCATTCCGTCCCGATGAAAACCGTTCGTCTCAAGCCCTGCGCGATGCCAAAGAGCCTAGCTACCGGCGGGGGACGGCGCAAGCTCCGCCAAGGCACGGTCACGCGAACGGGTGGATTCGTCGCAACGCGGCGGGGACGGGCGCACGTCCGTTCGCCGGCGGGGTGGGTGGATGTGAACGAGCGCGGGCGTGGGAGGTGCCTTGTCTGCTCGCTGTCGCGTGCAAGGCTTCGGTCGGCTTCCAGCCGAGACGGCTACGTGCTCGCCAGACAACTCGGACCGGTGGTAATCATTGCGGTGTTACTATGAAAAACCTCATCGCCCTGCTGGCTGCCGTATCAGTCCTTTGCGGTTGCATCCCTTCCGCAAGCGCCGCCCAGCGCACCAATGTCCTCTTCATCATCTCCGATGACCTGAACAACTTTCTCGGCTGTTACGGTGATCCGCGCGCGAAAACCCCCAACATCGACCGCCTTGCCGCACGCGGAATGCGGTTCGATCGGGCATATTGCTCCTTTCCGCTGTGCGGTCCCAGCCGCAATTCCATGCTCACCGGCCTGTATCCGAACAGCTCGGGCATTCTCGCCAATGCGCAAATCTTCCGGCAAACGGTGCCCAACCAGATCAGCCTGCCGCAGGCCTTCCGTCAGCACGGCTATTTCGCCGGCCGCATTGGCAAGCTCTACCATTACAACGTGCCCAAATCGATCGGCACCGACGGGCACGACGACCCGGCGTCGTGGGAACTGGAGCTCAATCCCGCCGGCGTGGACCGGCTCGAAGAGGAGCCGAACATCTTCAGCCTCACGCCCGGGGCGTTCGGCGGCACGCTGAGCTGGTATGCGTCGCCCAAGGACGACGCGCAACACACGGATGGCAAAATTGCCGCCGACGCCGAGTGGGTGCTCGAACGCTGCGCGAAACAAAAGGACCGGCCCTTCTTTCTCGCTGTCGGTTTCTTCCGTCCGCACACGCCGTATGTCGCGCCCAAGGTTCCCTACTACGACTGGTATCCCGCGGCGAAGATGCCGGTGGTGCAAGGCGTGAAGGAGGATCAGGCCGACATTCCCGCGGCTGCGCTGGCGAGCTACAAAAAGGAGCAGGACAAACTCACCGACGATCTCCGCCGGCTGGCGTTGCAGGCCTATTATGCCAGCATCAGCTTCATGGATGCCCAGGTCGGCCGCGTGATCGGCGCGCTTGACCGGCTTGGGCTGGCGGAAAGCACGATCATCGTCTTCACCAGCGACCACGGCTATCACACGGGGGAACACGGATTGTGGCAGAAGCAGAGTTTGTTCGAGGAAAGTGCGCGCGTGCCGCTGCTCATCGTTGCGCCAGGCATCACGCCCAAAGGCTCGGTGGCCGCGTCCCCGGTTGGACACATCGATCTGTATCCCACCCTGACCGCGTTGTGCGGTGTGCGGGCGCCGCAGAACATTCAAGGCCAGAATCTGGCGCCGATGCTCCACGATCCGGCGCTGAAGGGGCGCGGTTGGGCCATCACCCAGGTCGCGCGAGGGGGCGCCCAGCGCCGTCCCGGTGCCGGCGTCGCGCCGAACGAGAATGCGAAACGTTTCTTTGGCTACAGCTTGCGCACGTCCCGGTGGCGTTACACCGAATGGGGCGAGGGCCAGCAGGGAAGGGAACTCTACGACCACGATGCCGATCCGAAGGAGCTTACCAATCTGGCCGCCGCCCCCGCACACGCGGCAACCGTCGCCGAACTCTCGCAACAACTCCGCGCCGCTGTGAAGGCCACCTTTCCGACCTCCGGGGTGACGCCCGAGTTGAAAGAGGGGCTCTGGGCACCCCAAGTGGTGGAGTGAGGGCTGGCCTGCGGGACGATTTTGACCGCTGCAGCAGCGCGACTCGCCGCCGTCGGGACCTCACGCCGGGCCTGCTACGGCGTCGCGGAAGGGGTTGACGCGCCAGGCAGGGCGGAACGTATTTCCCCCACCTCGCGCTCAAGTTCGCGCAAACGGCGGATCATCTCGGGCAGTTGTTGCACCCCGATCCATTGCCGCTTGGTCTGTTTATCGGGCATGGCGGGGATGCCGAGAACGGTCCCGCCGTCGGGGACGTCCCGCATGACGCCGGATTTCGCGCCGACAGTGGCCTGGCGTCCGAGCGTGAGGTGCCCCGCGATGCCGGATTGCGAGGCGATCACGCAGTAATCACCCAACCGTGTGCTGCCGGCGAAACCCACCTGCCCCATGACCAGACAATGTTTGCCCATCACCACGTTGTGGGCGACGTGGACGAGGTTGTCGATTTTCGTTCCCGCGCCGATGACGGTGGACCCCAGTGCCCCACGATCAATCGCGGCGTTGGCACCTATCTCGACATCGTCGCCGATGACGACATTGCCCACTTGCAGGACCTTTTCGTGCCGGCCTTTGGCAAAGACATACCCGTAGCCGTCCGAACCAATCACCGTCCCGGCGTGAATCGCGACCCGTCGCCCGACCTGCGTCCGGGGATACAGCACGGCATTTGGGTGCAGGGTGGTATCGTCGCCCACCAGGCTGTCGCGGCCGATTTGGTTGCCCCCGATAAGTACGGTGCGCGCACCGATCACTGCGCGCGCGCCAATTGTGCAATGCGGACCGACGTGTGCCGTCGGATCAATCCGGGCGGACGGATGAATTACGGCACTCGGATGAACGCCGGCCGGGAACTCGTCCGGTGGATAAAACATCGACAGCAAGGCGGCCACGGCAACGCGGGCATTAGGCACGCGGATGAGCGTCTTTTGTGACGGACCGAAATCCCCGGAGACGAGGATGGCGGTGGCCGCGCCTTGTTCGGCGGCAGCGAAGAAGGATTCCTTGTCGGCAAACGTAAGCTCGCCGGCCACGGCCGTGTCGGCCGCCGCCAGACCACTGATGATGGCGGTGACGTCCCCCGTGACCTGTCCGCCCACGCGGGCGGCGATTTCGGCAATGGTGAGTTTCATAAACGTGCAACGGCGGGCGGCGGGGCGGATCTGATTGCGCCGCGGGCTCCCATGGCGCCGCGCTCAGGCTGCCACCGGCGCGGACTTGGACAATTCGGCCAGGCTGATCATCCGCTGTTTCTCGGTGTCCCACACCTTGAGCCGCAGACAGGCCATGATATCGCGCGGGAGGAGCGAGGTGATTTTGGGATGCTGCAATTCCGGCACGTTGCGGACCACCTCCGGGAGCCGGTAAAACGGGATGCGGGCGTTGAGGTGATGCACATGGTGGAAGCCGATGTTGGCCGTAAACCACGCCATGAGTCGGCCGGTCCGCAGATAACTGGACGACTCCAAGGCGGCCTTTTCGTAGGTCCACCCGGCCCGGTCGGTGAAGGACACGCCGGGAAAATTGTGTTGGGCGTAGAACAGGTAGGAACCGATCGCATAGGTGATAAAATGCGGGAGCGTCTGGGCGAAAATCACCGCCTGCCAGCCGCCATACCCGGCCAGCGCCACCCCGATGGCGATGTGTACAAACAGCGCGACGAGGCAGTCGAAGTGTTTGCGGGGATCGTTGCGAAACGGATTGATGCACATGCCGTAGAGGAACATGAACACGTAGCCGAACAGGATCGTGAGCGGATGGCGCACGAAGAGGTATGCCATTCGCGTGCCCTTGGAAGACCGCAGGAACTGGGCCTTGGTCATGATGGGGAACGAGCCGATGTGCGAGCCGCGCAGCTTCGAGTTATGGTGGTGGTGATGATTGTGCGAACTGCGCCAGATGCTGCTGGCGCTGAGGGCGTAGATGCCAAAGCAGCGCATCAACCACTCCGCAGCCCGCGATTTCGGCAGGATCGCGTGATGCTGCTGGTCGTGATAGATCACGAACAACCGGAGAAGCAGCAAGCCCGCCAGCACACTGCCCGCTGCGCGAACTGGCAGCGCCAGAGGAAGCGCGGCCACCGACAGCGCGCCCACGAGAAGGGTGGCGGTCGAAAGCACGCACCACCAGCTCCTGCCAGTGGAATCATGGGCATACGGCTTGGTCGCCGTGATCAGTTCTGGGCCCGTTCTCATTCACCTTCGCGGTATCTTCATCGTCGGTCTGTGGGAGCCCGTTGTCGATAAGCGATTCTGCCTTCTGCCGAATTAAGGGGTTTTACCGAGATTCGCCGGCAAGCAGGTGCGGGAACCGGGCCTCAAGCAACAGGCGGGTGTCCCGGCCTCCTCCGGCGATGAAGGATCATGCCTGCGCGCAGGACCCAGGCGCACCGCGTAAGCCGGCCGGTATTTCCTGCGGGCTAGAAAGCCTCACGGGAACGTGGGCTTGAGGTCGCGGATGTTCTCCAGCTTCGCGTCCTTGCCGAGGGCCGGCGCATACAGGATCACTGGCGCCACGATGCCGCCGGTCCCGAGTTCGTTGACCACCTGGTTGGAAATGCAGACCACCAGGGTGTTTTTGCCCGGTTTCACAGCGTCGGTGGCGTCCATCTCGAACGGATAGAATGCCGCGCCGGGACTGTTGCCCAGATGTCGCCCGTTCAGCCAAATCTTGGCCGCCTCATCCACCCCGCCGCACCACAGAAACACCCGTTGGCCGGCAAATTTGGCGGGAACTTCGACGGTGGTGCGGTACCACGCCAGGCCCTTGTAATAGCGGAGACCCTGGTTGCTCCACGACGAACTCGAGGTTTTGAGCCGCTGCCAGTTGCCGCCGGTGTTTTCCGGCCGCCACAAGCCGATATCCTCGCCCAGTTTCGCCGGATCGATCTGAAACTGCCATTCGTCCGGCGCGGCGGCGACCAACTGGTTCCCGTCGGTAACCCGCTTGAACCCTTGTTCGGTGCAAGGCCGATAGAATCGCCGCATGTAGTTCACGTACGTGCTGAACCGCCCGGCGGACACCATGGCCACGGGCTTGATGGCCATGAGTTCGTTGGCGACGGCGTCCAGTTTGTCGAGTTCCGCTCGGGCGGTGACAAAATCCACCCGCACCCGCGCATCAAGCATCGTGTTGAACGCGTCGAGCATGTCGAGGGTCTGCGTCATGAGCTTCACCCGCGCGGCATAATCGCTGCCCGCGGGAGCGAGCTGGGCCGCCCGCTGCACCAGTCCCCGGGCCTTGGCGCGCAGGGCCGACGGATAAAAGTGCGGCATGTCCCACGCGCAGCCGGTCGCAAAATCGCCATCCCGCAGGGCGGCGTCCATCAGCGTGAGATACTCGCCCATCGGAACCGCGGCGGGGCCGAAGAACTTCTCGTGGCAATCCTTCAGCAGCGCGTCCACGTCCGCCCGATGATCCCACATCAGCCGGGCGGCGATGTACATCGAGGGGAATTGCGGGGCGTAGTTGGGAAAGGTCTCGACGCGCCAGCCTTTCACGCCGAGCGCGTGACAGGCGGGGATTTCATCGCGCAACCGGTGGACGATGATGAACGGGAAGCCGGGATCGGCGAGATTGCTCCAATAGCCGCGGTCGTACAGTTCGGGCAACAGCTTGCCCCACTCCTGATAAAGCCACCGGGCGTAGCTCTTCTCCGGCGCGATTGGATTAGAGAAGCCATGCACCCGGTCCAGCGCGATGGGTGCCAGCGCCCCCATGATCCGCGGATCGGGCTTCCAGCGCTTCGGCGGCCGCATGTAGGTGTGATAGATGTAGAAGGCCAGTTTCGTGTCCGGATATTCGCCCTCCACGCGCTTCAGGACCTCGTTGAAGAACCAGATGTACCGGTCGGTTACCGAGAGTTCGTTCGAGAACGGATCGAAATCCCCGCCGTCCAGCGCACGGCACCGTTCGCATTCGCAGAATCCCGCGCCATCGTTCGGTCCCATGCCGATGGCCGGACCCTTGCCGGCTTTCCGGAGCTGTTTGACGTGCGCGGCGGCAAACTCGACCAGCTTGGGATTCGACACGCAATGCTGCCGCGTCGTGCGCTGACCCTTGTAGAGCGCGTAGTAGCCCGCCGCTTCCGGATCGTCGATCTGTTTGGTGGTCTTGTTCAGGGCAACCTTTGGCGCGGGCAATCCGTGGCCGCCGGGGAAACTGGGTCCTCCGCAGCGCATCCGTTGCTGCCAGTCGCGGTCGGGCATCTGAAACCAGCGCGCAGGAAACGACGGAGTTTGCGCCGTGCTTTGCTCCTTCAACTCGAGTGTCTTCCGCTGCGGAATGACCGTGCCCAGGTCGCCCGGCATGAACCAGCGGCAACCCAGTTGTTCGAGCACCTCGGTCACGGCGTAGCCGATCCCCTCCTCGACGCCTGCGATCAGCACCGCGTCCGCGGAAACCCGCACTGCGAAGGCGCCGTTCACGGCGGTCGCCGGCAGCGACGGAGCCACGCGGTCGCGGGCATGACGCCCCAGCAAGATCGGGATGCGCCCGGATTTTCGGGCCGCCGCGAGGAAAGCATCGACCCCGCCCGCGGGTACCGGAACGGTTTCCAGTCGGGCTCCGGAAATCTTCTCGAAGTGTCCGGCCAGATCGCTCGCCGCGTTCTTTTCGCGCTCGTCGGGTTCGGCGGCGAGCCCGATGATGGCGGCTGGTTGCCCGTCCTTTACGAGGACCACGGCGCTGCTCGCAGGCGAAATCGTGAACCAAAAGGCGGCGGCGAGAAAGCAGACGCATCGCGCAGGGCGCAGAGGTGTATTGAACATGGTGGGACGGAGCCATACTGACGGGAAAACGGCAAGTTCAGACCGCGCGGCGCGATCTTCCTGCTGCCCCCATTGTCGTGGACCGGCACCCGTGCCCGGCAGCCATCGTTCCGCGTCTTATCGGTGATTCTGTGATTTCGCCGCGCGAAATTACCGGCTTGCTGCCCCCGCTGGCTCCCGCCTAAGCTTGCCACTCGTTTTCGCGGCCGGGCACCGATGCTTCGACCGCTGATTCATCGATCCTTTGCCAATGTTCGATCCGGCAATCCAGCAAACACCATGAACACCGTCAACCAACTCAAGACCATCAAGAAAAACACCGCCGCCAAGGTCGGTGCTGAACTCACCCGAACCGGCGGCCTTCTCCGCCTCGCCCCGGCCTGGGTGCCGCGCTCCTTTCTCCAGCCCGGCCTTCGCATCAAGCTCCACCCGGACGACACTTATGCCTATGGGCTGAATCGCGGTGGCATCGACGAACGCTGGTTCGCCTCCACCACCCCGACCGCCAACGAAGGCCGCGCCTGGGATGAAGGCCTCAACTACTGCGTTGTGGGCGGCGAACGCTTCACCCTCCAGCAGGCCGTGGCCGATGCGGGCGCGACCCTGGTGGGGAAGTCCATCTGGAAGAAATACGGCCGCTGGCCTGTGTACTCGAAGTTCTTCGACACCATGAGGCCGATTCCCCACCACCTGCACCAGTCCCCCAAGCAGGCCAAGCTCGTCGGTCAGGAAGGCAAGCCCGAATCCTACTACTTCCCGCCCCAGCACAACAACGTGGGCAACAACTTCCCCTACACCTTCATGGGCTTCGAACCCGGCACCACCAAGGCGCAGGTCCGCCAATGTCTCGCGAACTGGAACAAGGGCGACAACGGCATCCTCGATCTCTCCAAGGCCTACCGCCTCAAGGTTGGCTCCGGCTGGCTCATCGATCCCTGCATCCTCCATGCGCCCGGCAGCCTTTGCACCTACGAGCCGCAATGGGGCAGCGACGTTTTCGGCATGTACCAAAACCTGGTCGAAGGCCGCTCCGTCCCCTGGAGCCTCCTCGTCAAGGACATGCCCAAGGACAAGCATCAGGATCTCGATTTCATCGTGGACCAGCTCGACTGGGACAAAAACGTCGATCCCAACTTCAAGGACAACCACTACCTCGAACCCGTCCCCGTCGCCGACACGCGCAAGG
>CAZUUP010000071.1:11820-15171 GCA_964623105.1 uncultured Akkermansia sp. | reverse complement strand
GCACCGACAAGCCCGCGCGCGCCGCCATTCCCTCCACCGCCTGCCGGTAAATCAGCCCGCCACCGAGCGACCGTTCGCGAATCTCCCCCTCGCTCACCTCGCGCGTCGCGACTGTCACGGTGCGCGCAAACAGCGGCTCCTCCGTCACGATTTCCAGTTCCGCCAGCGTGAGATTCGCCGCGCCGAGATCGATCGTCAGCACCGTCTCTCCGCGCGACTCGACGCGCTCCACGATCCGTACCGGCTGCGTTTCGCTCGCCACCGCCGCTGCTTCCGCCGCGTGAACCCGCACGCCTGTCACCGGAATCGCCGCCGTCCGCCGGTCATCCAGCGTGAAGCGCAGAAACGCCCAGCTTGCTGCCTCAAACTTGATGTCTCGCTGCTCCGCGCCATTGGCCATGCGAAACACCGGCACGCCCTGCGCCAGCTCGCTCCACGTCGCGCCATCGGCTGAACCCTCCACCTTCACCGCCTTCAAAAATGCCGACGCCGGCGTCTCCAGCGTCACGCTGCTGAGCGCCTGCGTCAGCCCCGTCTCGATCACCACCACCGTCGCGCCCGTCGCCAACGTCGCCTTGAACGATTTCGCATTCCGGCTCGCGCGCCCGACCGGCGCGGGACGCTGAATCAGATACGGCACCTCGTTCCCCGCGCTATCGGTGACGCGCAAATCCTCCAAGCCCGGCCGCGCCGCCTCGATCGTCTCCGGCGGCAGATTGAGCTTGAACAACCCCGCGCCCTCGACCGCAAACCCCTGCCGCTGCCGCCACTCCGCCCACGACGCCGCATGCGCCGCGGCCACACCGAGCCACAGCAACGCGACCGCCAGCACGCCGCCCAGCACCCGGCCCGAACCACCCGAAAAAGTTCTAGTTTTCATACTCGCTGCTCACTGCAATTGCGCGGAACCGAGTCCGCGTTACCGCATTTTCTGCAACCCCAACGGGGTTGCGTCCTCCAGCCCAGGGTTGCGAGGAACGAGCTACCCTGGGTCGTGACCGAAGGAGAAGTTTTCAACCCCAACGGGGTTGTGATCATCGACGCGCTGCACCCAGGGTGGCTCGTGCCTCGCAACCCTGGGCTGGAGGCCGGAATCCCGTTGGGATTCGGGGCAATGATCGCCGACTGGGATGTGACTAAACTCGACCATTGTTTTGGCGAACGTCCATTCGACTTCACTCGCATCCGGTGCCCCGTCGGCCCGCAATCTCATCACCTTCCAACGCATCATCGCAAACTCCCACACACTCTCACGCTCCCACGCTGGCACTCTCATACCCTCGCACCCCTCACCCGCCCCACTAATCACCATTTTCTAATCACTAATTACTTTTTTCCGGCTGTTCCCAAAAACCGCTGATACAAAAACGACGCCAGCATCGCGATCACCGCCACGACGAGGATCGCGCCGATGCGATACAGCCCCGACAGCCGCGCCAGATCGTGGAAGAACAGCTTGAGCAGCGTGACACTCAACAGCGCCATGCTCGCATACCGCGCGCCCGGAATTTTCCGCACGATCCCCACCACCAGCAACCCGAGCGCGAACACCGCCCACGCCATCGAATAGCTCATGTCGCGCGCCAGATTCCCCGAGAACTCGAACGTCAGTGCCCGCGCCCCCGGCGGCGTGAAATAATCCGCGATCTCGATGTTAACCAGCAGGAACCCCAGCACTACGCCGAGCGTGTTCAACACCGGCGGGGCATCCACCTTCACGATGCGATTGCGCGGCGGCGCGAGCAGCGCCGCGCCCGCGAGCAGGCACGCCGTCACCACGCCGTAGGTGTAAAGATACCAGTTGAAAATCGGCGTCGCGCTGCGCGGATGATAACTGAACACCGCCGGATTCAGCGTGAGCCGCGCAAAACACACCGCCAGCAATGCCACGCCCACCAGCCGCAAACCCGGATGCGGCAGCCGGTGAAACAGCCACAGCAACGCCGCGCCCTCCAGCGCCCAACTGATCGTCAGCCATTGCCGGTCGAACTGGATCGGGAAAATCAGCGTGACGAAAAACAGCGCCGCCCCGCCGAACCACGCCAACACCGCCAGCCGCGCCGGGTCGTCTTGCGCGAGGCGCTTCACCAGCGCGAGCAGCGCGGCCAGCATCGGCACCGCCAGCACCGCGGGCAGCAGGCCCATGAACTCATTCGGCCACGCCTGCAACACCAGCTTGTAGATCATCCCGAAATGCAGCGGCACCGACAGCGCCGCCGCCGCCCAAGGCACCACCGAACCCGCGCGCGCCTTCTTCTCTGTAAATGGAAACAGCGCGAACAACGCCGCGAACCCCAACAGCCACGCGAGCACCAATCCCGGCCGCTCGTCGCTCGCGAACGACCGCGCAAACCACGCGTGCTCGACCAGCAGCACGCCCGCCAGTCCCACCGCCGGCAGCCAGTCGAATTTCAGCAGCCGCGCCAAACCCAGCACCAGCACCGCGAGCAACAGCGCCAGCCCGAACACCGAAGACGGATTCACGAGCTTCAGTTGCCCGACCAGCAGCACGAGCAGGAAAAACGGCGCGATGGCCGACAACGCCGGCAGGCTCGCGGTGATCTCCGCCGGCAGCGTCGGCAGCCACTCTGCGGAACCCTTTCCGTCCGCACCCTCCGCGGGTTTCGGCTGCTGCGCGAATCGTCGCAGCAGCCACACCGCAACCGCGGTGAACACCAGCGCAAACCCGCCGATCAGCAGCAGCATCACCGGCAGCCCCGTCAGTTCCGCCGGGATTTTCGTGATCGCGACGACCAACAGCACCAGCGTCACGACGATGGCCAGCGCGAAGGACACGAGCGAACCCGTCACCACCGCGAGACCCATCGCGAGGAGGTTCACCAGGAACACGAACGGCCACACCAGCATCGACATCACCGGGCGCGTCACCACCGGCAACATCATCAACACCAGCGCCAGCGGCGGGAACAAATGGCCCCACGACATCCGATACTCGAGCGGCGAACGCCGCTTCAGCACCACCGGCAGCGCCGCGTGCAGGATGCCGAACAGCAGGCTCATCCCCAGTGCCCACGGCAGCATCTCAGGCGACCGATGCGCCGCGATCCACACCGACAGCGCGAGAAACATCAGCCCGCCCGCGACCAGTTGCAGCCGCTCCAGTTTCGCGTCCAGCCACACGAGCGCGAGCAGGCAGAGATCCGCGCCCACCACGAGCAGGAAGACCAAAACCGGCTGCCCCGCCATCCGCGAGTCACCAGCCCACACCGCGCCCGTAAGCAACGAAGCCACCGACAGCAGCGCTGCCGCCAGCGCAAAGCCCCGGCTGTTAACGCCGAAGCGCCGTGCCAGCACGAACGCCACGGTGAACAAAACATCAAAGTCCAGCCC
>CAZUUP010000071.1:0-11720 GCA_964623105.1 uncultured Akkermansia sp. | reverse complement strand
ATCGCCACCACCTTGGCGCGCAAGCGCACGGCCAGCACAAAGCCCGTTGCGGTTATCAGCGACATAATCACGAAGCAGAACTCGGGCGTGAACGCCGCAAAGTGATAGACCGCCCGGCACCCGAATGTGACCGCATACAACGCCACGATTCCTGTCGCGCACAACGTGTCCGCCGTCACCTTGTAGCGCGTCCGATCCATCACCACCCCGCCCACCGCCAACCCAAGGCCGACGAGAAAACCCAGCGCCGCCCGCATCGCCGGCGGGATCAAATCATGGTCGAAAGAATATTTGATAAAGTACGCAACGCAGAACAGCGCCGCCAATCCGCCGAGCCAGGCGAACAATTTCACGCCGACGAATTGTTCCCAATTGATCGCCGCCTTCGGGTGGGGCGGCAACCCGACGGGCGGCGGTACGGAAACTGGCGAGGGCACACCAGGTAGAGCCGCCGCTGCTGGCGGCACCGCGTCCTGCGGGACGCCACCTGCCTGCTGATCCAGTTTCGCGCCAACCGGTTCGACCGCGGCCTTCATTGGCCAATTCTCATCCTCCTCGACCGGAACCAACCTCGGGGGCAGCTTCGGCTGAATTTCCGCCGCTTTCGAATGCGAAGTCTCCTGAGCGGTCGCAACCGTTGCCACTTCCGCCCGGCGCGACGATTCCGCGACCGGCTGATCCGGTGACTTCGCCGTCTCAGGTGCTCCCGCAGGGACAATCCCACCTTTCGCTTCCACCAATCCCCGCAGTCGCGCCACTTCCTCCTTCAATGCCACCAACCCACCCTCGATCCGTTGAAGCCTCGCCTCAGCCGCCCGCCGCTGATTCGACCGATAGAGTCCTCGGGCGACCAAAAGACCAATTATGATCAGCACGAAGACAATGAAAGCGTCCAGAAATCCAAACATGACGGCTGCGACTTGCTGCAGTTAATCCCGTGAATCAAGGTTAGTGATATCGAAGCCAGGCTCTCCTCGCAATGAGCATTCGCATCCCGCTCCGTGCCCCCCGGTAGCCATCCGGCGCGCGCCAGTGAACTGCTCATCTCCGCGTTCCCGGCATTGACCCGCACCCCGCCTTCGTGTAACTCCTCCGCCGCATGTCACTGGAAACCACACTCATCCTGTTCAAACCCGACGCCGTCACCAAAAACCTCACGGGCAGCGTGCTCGCCCGTTTCGAGGCGGCCGGTCTGAAAATCCGCGGCCTCAAGATGCTCCGCCTCCCTGATGCCCTCCTCCGCGAGCACTACGCCCACATAGCTTCCAAGCCCTTCTTCCCGGAAGTGCAGAAGTTCATGCAAAGCTCGCCCGTCATTGCCCTCGCCCTCGAAGGCGAAAACGCCGTCGCCCGGGTGCGCGATCTCCTCGGCCCCACCGATTCCAAGAAGGCCGCCAAGGGCACCATCCGCGGCGATCTCGGCGTCGACATGATGGTCAACGTCTGCCACGCCTCCGATTCCGTGGCCGCCGCTGCCGCCGAGGTGAAACGCTTCTTCGCGGACCACGAAGTGTTTCGTTTTTAAGCCGGAGCCAGTCTAACAAACCGGCGGCGTCCCAAGCCGCAGGCGAAAGGCTCACTGCGGGAACCCGCGACCGCCATCGGGACCGGGAGGCGAGTTCTTTGGTCGCGACGTGTTTTGCTTCGGCGGCCAAAGCCTTCCAAAGCTGCGTGCGCCGCCAAACCTCCAAGCCAATTTCGAAGACCAAGTCAATTGCGCCGCACCAATCGCAACGACTCCGGATCGAACAGTGTTTCCCCCTTGGAAGCGCGCAATTCACACACCAGCTCCACCTCGCGAACCGGCTCGCCGATTTCCAGCTCGAACGCCACCCGCTGCCAGCTCGTGTCGCCTTTGACCTTGGCCACCGCCGTGCCGCCGGAGATTCGCAGGCACGCCCCCCCGTCCGCCATCGGCTGCACCCCCGCCGTCTTGAGGTTGCCCTCAAACAGATAACGCCCGTTCTTCAACAAAACCCGTGTCCGCCACGACCCCACCGATTCGCCGGCGTTGGCCCGGATGAGTAACGCCGCCTTCGCCCCCGCCTTGACCGCCTCCAGCACCGGGCTGCCCTGGTGGCTCACCGGACTCCATCCCGCCAGCTTCGCCACCCCGGAATCATCAAATTTCAAGGTTTGCGCCGGAATGGCCAGAAACCGCTCGATCGTCCGCGTACGCTGCACAATCCGGTTCACCAGATCATTGGCCGCGTTCGCGTGGTTCTTTGCCTCCCCCTCGCTCAAGATCGGTCGGACCCGTTCCTGCACCCGGCGCACCTCCTGCGTCAACTGGTTCACATTCCAATAGGTCTTGAACAACGAGTCCATCCGGTCCATGTAGCGCGCCCGGCCCTCCGCGGTGTCGAACAGCGCCTTGGCGACAAACCCCGAACCGTTCGGCGTCAGCGGCACCCCGTCATTGAACATCTGGTCCATCCCCGACGGAAGGAAAACCATCTTGTCCGAAGTGGGGTCATGATAGAGCCGGTAATTGTTCTTGTTCATCGCATACCCGTCCCAATGCCCCGTCATCGCCTCCATCGCGATAAACGACAGGAACCGGTCAACATCCAGCACCGCCTCCAACCGCTGCCACCGCCGCACCGGGTCCGCCTCACGCGCCGCCTCCCACACCGCCTTCAGGTCGTTCTGATCTTTCCGCTCGTCGTTCGAGAGCTTCTGCTTCTTCTGGTCAATGTCCTGACAAAAACCGCCATCGTAGAACGTGCCCCATGAGTTGAGGAAATGCCGCTTCAGAAACGTGCGATCGTAACCCTCCTTCAGCACATACAAGCCCAGGTCCCGCCCGTTGAGCTTCACCCGCGCGTGACTCGTCCGCAGCGCCGGCACGCCCGCGGCCCGCATCAACCCGGCGCACAAGCCCTCCGTCGTCAGGCTCGGATCCTGCACCGAGTTGTTCAAATGCACCTTGTCCAGCCCGTGAAAACGCTGCTCGCGATGATACTTGTCGAAATTCAGCGTCAACGCCGGATTCGCCTCCAGCGGGCGGAAACTCCCCGCCCCGCCCTTCAGGTGAATCGCCACGTCGGTGTAAACCGTGTCCCCCTCCCGCACCGTCGCCTTCGCATAGCTGCGATTGTTGGCCCGCAGCTTCTTCCACTCATCATCCGCCACCTGGATTTCCAGCCGCGGGATGACGCCGTTGGTGAAAAAGACTTCGGTGACATCGACCTTCTTGGGCTTGTGGGACTGCGGAAGGAACGGATTGCGATCCGCCAGCTTCACCGGGTCGGCCGCCGCCACTTCCGCGAGCAGCGCCAACACGGTTAACAGCCTGACAATGCGCACAACCATGGCCCCGATAAGAACACATTTTCCGCCCATGGCCAAACCTTTTCCCGAACCGCCCGCCACGAGCCGGGATCTCGTCGCAGTCAGCGCATCGCCCACCCGCTGCGCCACGCCGTTCTGCGTTAGAGCGTGTCGGAAAACTACATGATTGGCCTGAAAAACCCGTTTCCTGTAGGCCCGGTGCCCTCACCGGGCGAGTTTTCAATCACGCTCTTAGACTATTCTGTCACCACCACCGCCACGTTCGCGGACCGCTCGCCAAAGAACCCCACCCCCTCCTGCACCATCTGCCACTGGAAGTTATACGTTCCCGCCGTCGCCGGCGCACGCGCCAGGAAGGTGAAGCTCGCCGTGCCGTCCGGCGCGGTCTGCACCCCCAGCAACGCCCGGTTCAGCCCCCAGGTCGTGTTGTCCAGCGGGTTTTGCGCCCCCAGCTTAAACGCACCGCTCGCCAGCCACGTCGCCGTCCCGGTGTTCTTCATCCGGATCGTCGCAAAAAACGAACTGCCCTTCTTCACCGTGGTCGGGGTGGACTGCGAGACGAATGCCGCGTTGTTGCCCGTCGGCGGCGGCGCCACGCTCACCACCACCACCGTGTTGGGCGTCGCATCCCCGAACAAGGCCACACCATCCCGGACCATCCGCCACTGGAAATTGTAACTGCCCGCCGTCGCCGGAGCCTTGACTTGGAACGAGAAGGTTACACTCGCGCCGGGGGCCACCGACGAGGGCAGCACCACCCGGTTCAGCCCCCAAGTCGTGTTGTCCCCCGGATTCTGCGACGCCAGCCGGTAGTTGGTTCCCGCCGTCCACGTCGTCGTCCCGGTGTTCCGCATCGTCACCGACACCGTGTTGGTCTGCCCCGCAACCATCCCCGTCGCCACGCTTTGGGTCACGAACGCCGCCCCGTTCACCAACGGTGCCGCCACCGCCACCGCCACATTCGGGGTCGGCTCGCCAAACAACCCCGTGCCGTCCTGCACCATCCGCCACTGCATGTTGTAAGTGTTTGCCGCCGCCGGCGCCGTCACATTGAAGCTGAACGTCACCGTCGCCCCCGGGGCCACCGAGGACGGCAGCGCCACCCGGTTCAATCCCCAACTCGTGTTGTCCGCGGGATTCTGCGACGCCAACCGGTAATTTCCCCCCGCCGTCCACGTCGTCGATCCCGAATTCCGCAGCGTCACCGTTATCGGATAACTCTGCCCCGCCGTCATCGCTCCCGGCACCGATTGCCCCACATAAGTCGCTGCGTTCTGCAGCGGCGCCGAGACAATCACCGGAATGTTTGGCGTCGCATCCCCGAACAGCGCTCCGTCGCCGGCGCTCATCTGCCACTGCAAATTATGGGTGCCCGCGCTCGTCGGCGCCGTGATGGTGAACGCGAAGGTCACGCTCGCCCCCGGCGCCACTGGACCCGGCAAAGCGACCTGGTTCAACAGCCACGTCGAATTGTTCGCCGGGTTCTGCGAAGCCAGCCGGTACCCGCCCGCCGTGCTCCACGTCGTCGTGCCGCTGTTTCGCAGCGTCACCGAAACCGCCCGCGTCTGGCCCGCCGTCATCGTCAGCGGCACGTCCTGCGCCACATAGGACGAGCCGTCAAAACCCGGTGGCTGCACCGGTGCCACCGCGATTACCACATTCGGACTCACATCCCCAAACCGCCCCGTCCCTTCCTGCAACATCTGCCACTGGAAATTGTAGTTCCCCGCTGCCGCCGGCGCCACGATCGGGAAATTCACGCTCGCCACCTCCCCGGGCGCCACCGGCGCGCCCAGGTTCACCCGGCTCAATCCCCAGTTCCCATTGTCCGCCGGATTCTGCGACGCCAGCCGGAAATTCGTCGCCGCCGTCCACGTCGTCGTCCCACTGTTGCGGAACGTTACGCTCACATTGGCGCCTTGCCCCGGTTCGAGGCTCGTCGGCACCGTCTGCGCCACAAAAGTCGCCGCATTCGCCAGCACCCCGCCCGGCACCACGTCCACCAACACCGCCGGGCTCTCATCCCCAAACCATCCCGCTCCGTCCCGCACCATCCGCCAGCGAAACTCCTGCGTGCCCACCGTCCGCGGTGCCAGCACCGTGAAACTGAACACCGCCTCCCCTTCCGGCCCCACCGGTTCCGCCAACAACACCCGCGCCAGGTTCCAGGTGAAATTGTCCTGCGGTCCCTGCGATCCGAGCCGATACAACCGCTCCCGCGTCCACGTCGCCGAACCCACATTCCTGAACCTCACCGCCACCCGGTACGGCTGCCCCGCCACCATCGTCTCCGGCACCTCCTGCGCCACAAACTCCGCTGCATCCGGCACCGGCGCCGCCACCACGTCCACCGGCAGACTGGGCGTCGGATCACCAATCAGCGACACGCCTTCCCGCAACATCCGCCACTGAAAATCGTATCGCCCCGGCGTCCGCGGTGCCCGCGCGTTGAAGGCAAAAGTCGCCGTCTGTCCCGGCGCCACCGGCCCCGGCAACAGCACCCGATTGGCACCAAACGCCACATTGTCCACCGGCCCGACCGATCCCAACCGGTACAATTCCCCCGCCGTCCACGTGTTAGTTCCCGTGTTCCGCATCGTCAAACTCACCGGATAAATCCCGCCTGTCCCCATGGATTCCGGCACCGCCCACGAGACAAACTCCGCGCCATACGCCGCGCCGCTCACCGCGACTGCCACGTTCGGACTCACCTCCCCAAAATATCCGTCGTCACCCACCACCAATCCCCATTGCCAGTCGTAACGCCCGCTGCTCACCGGCGCCGTCACCACAAACGCAAACGTCACCTCGCTCCCCGGCGCCACCGCCGCTGGCACCGGCACCCGCTGCACCCCCCAGTTCCCGTTGCCCACCGGATTCCGCACCGCCAGTTGATACCCCGCCACCGGATCCCACGTCGTCACCCCGACATTGCGCATCGTCACGCTCACCTCGTAAGTCCGCCCGCCCACCATCGTCGCCGGCACGGACTGCGCCACAAATGCCGCCACATTCGCCGCCGCCGAAACCGCCAGCGGAAACGGCGGCGTCGGCAGCCCGAAGAATCCCGTCGCCGGCCGCACCATCTGCCACTGCGAAACATAAGTCCCCACCGCCGCCGGCGCCTGCAAATTGAACGTAAAAGATGCCTCCTGCCCCGGCGCCACATCCGCCGCCAACGCCACCCGGTTGGCCCCCCACACCAGATTATCCGCCGGCCCCTGCGATCCCAGACTGTAAGCACCCGCCAGCCACGTCGTCGTCCCCGTGTTCCGCATCACCACCGTCGTCGGATAACTCCGTCCCACCTCGATCCGCGGAGGCAGCAACTGCGACACAAACTGCGCGTCATCCACCTGCGTCCCACCCGTCACCGCCACCATCACCCTCGGGCTCACCTCCCCGAAAAAGCCCACCGGCCCCTTGATCGCCTGCCATTGAAACTCATAACTACCCGCCACGCTCGGTGCCCGCACGGTGAAACTGAATGTCACCGTCGCCCCCGGCGCCACCGTCCCCGGCAACGCCACGCGGCTGATCCCCCACAGCAACGAGTTCGGCACCGGCCGGTAACCCAGCGCGATGATGTCCGTGAGCAAGGTGCTCGTCCCCCACGTCGTCGTCCCCGTGTTGCGCAAAGTCACGCTCACGTTGTACACCCCGCCCGCATTCATGCTCGCCGGCACCGACTGCGACACAAACGCCGCCGCGTCATACGGCGCAAACACATTCACGCTCAACGGCGCCGTCATCTGCCCCAGGTACCCCGCGCCCTCCCGGTACATCTGCCACTGCATCACCGTCGGCCCCGTCACCACCGGCGCCTGCACGTTGAACTGCAGCGTCACGCTTTGCCCCGCCGGCACATCCGTCGGCAATGAAACCCTGTTCAAACCCCAGTTCATCGTCCCCGCCGGACTCTGCGACCGCAGGCTGTAAACCCCGCCCGCCGCCCAACTCAACGTGCCCGCGTTCCGCATCGTCACCGTCACCGGATACGTCCGCCCCGCCTCCATCGAAGTCGGAATCACCTGCGAGACAAATGCCGCGTCATCCAATCCGGTGCCGACCTGCACGCTCACATTCTCCGAACTGGCCCCAAAATAACTCACCCCGTCCTGCACCATCCGCCACTGGAAATTATACGCCCCGGGCTGCGTCGGTGCCGTCGCATTGAAACTGAACGTCGCCACCCCGCCCGGCACCACCGGCCCCGCCAGCAACACCCGCGCCAGGCCCCACACCTGGTTGTCCTGCGGATTCACCGCCGCCAACCGGTGCTTCCCCTCCACCGTCCACGTTGTCGTCCCCGTGTTGCGCATCTGCACCGTCACCGGATACCGCTGCCCCGGCTGCATCGTCGCCGGCACCGTCTGCGACAAAAACGCCGCCGCATTCCCGCTCGTCCGCACCTCCACCGGCAGGTCCGGTGTCAAATCCCCGAAAACCCCTGCCGCCTTGAACCCGTCCTGCACCATCCGCCACTGGAAGTGATACACCCCCGGACTCTCCGGCGCCGTCACATTGAACGTAAACGTCGCCACGTCCCCCGGCGCCACCACGGCGGCCAAAAGCCCGCGATTCACCCCCCAGTTGACGTTATCCCGCGGATTCTGCGCCCCCAACCGGTACCGCTCCGCCTCCGTCCACACATTCGTCCCCACATTCCGCATCGCGATGCTCACCGAATAACGCTGCCCCGCGTTCATCACCGCAGGCACCGACTGCGACACAAACGCCGCCGCCGCCGGCACCACCCCCACCACCACCGGCACCGCCTCCGACGCCGCCCCAAAGTAACCCGTCCCCTCCCGCAGCATCCGCCACTGCATGTTGTACACCCCGCCCGTCCTCGGCGCCGTCACGTTGAATCGAAACGCCGCCGTCTCCCCCGGCAAAACCACCCCGCCCAGCGACACACGGTTCAATCCCCACACCGTGTTGTCATCCGGCCCCACGCTCCCCAAAAAGTAGTTCCCCTCCGGACTCCACGCCGTCGTGCCATCATTCAAAAACGTCACGTTCACCTCATACGTCTGCCCCGCCGCCATGAACGACAGGAAATACTGCGACTCATAAGCCGCCCCGTCCCGCGGATTGCTCACCGGTCGGAACACCGCCGTGTACGTCGCGTCCACCGCCGGCGTCGCAATCGTGTGCGTCGCCGCCCCCCCGTCCGACCACGACGCAAATTCATACGTCGTCCCACCCACCACCTGCGGCGGCGCCGACACCGACCGCAATACCCCCGCCACCCCCGTGAACACCTTCGGCGCCGTGAATGGCCCCGCATCCAGCCACAGCTGCATCCCCGGCGGATCAGTCGCCAGCGTCACCCGCGCCTTCACCGGCAGCACATCCCGCGTCACCGTTCGCGTCAGGCCGTTGGGATCCCGCACCGTCAGGTGAATCCGGTACCACACATCATCACTGCTCTCCCCAACCGTCGGTATCTCCACCTCCGTCGCCGCCACCCCCTCCAACAGCGGCACGAACGGATGCTGATGATCCTGATGATGAAAATCCACTTTCCAGCTCAATGCGCTCTCCGGCAAAGCCCCGCCCCCGCCCGCCGTCGCCCGCCCCACCAACCGGATCCGGTCCCCGGCCCGATACGTCGCACCCGCCGCCGGCTCCACAATCTCCGGCACCGGCGGCGGCGCCGTCGTCACACTCAGCACCACCACCTGGCTGTTCGTGCTCCCCACTGCGTTGCTGATCCGCGCGCGAAACTGCGCCTGATCATCCTCCACCCGCGCCACCGCCATCGTGAATGCCTCCCCGGTCGCCCCCGCCACGTCCGCAAAATCCGCCGCCCCCACACTCTTCCGCTGCCACTGAAAACCCACCGGCGCCGCCCCGTACGCCGACACGCTCAACGTCACCGGATCCCCCGCCGACACCGTCTGCGACACCGGCTGCGAACCAATCTGCGGCGAGATCACCGCATTGTACTCAATCTTGTAAATCGCCTGCGAAAAATGCCCCACATAATACAACGCCCCCTCCGGGCCCACCGTCAGATAAAGCGGCATCGTCCCCAGCGTCGAATTCATCGTCGGCGCAAAGTCGCTCGTCTGCAACGTCACCGGATCCAACACCCGGATCCATTGCCGCGTCCCGTCCATGAAAAAATATTTCCCCAGATACTGCGCCGGAAACTGGTTCGTCGCCGGATTGTAAAACGCTCCCCCCGTGATTGAACTGCTCGTCGGCGGCGTCGCCGGATGCGGATACACATACAGCGGCCCCGTGTACGTCCGGTCCGTCAACGGCGACGCCCCCTCCCAACGTGGCCACCCATAGTTCGCCCCCGCCACCCCCTCGTTGATCTCCTCCCACAACCCGTTCCCCACGTCATTGATGAACATCCGCCCTGTGTTCCGCTGGAACGCAAATGTGAACGGATTTCGCAACCCCATCGCCCAGATCGACCGGTTGATCCCGCTCGTCACGTTGTAAAACGGATTGTCCCGCGGAATCGACCCGTCCGCGTTCACCCGCAAAATCTTCCCCAACGGCGTCAACAACGACGCCGAATTGGTCGAACGCAGGTTATCCCCCACCGCCACGTACAGCTTCCCGTCCGGACCAAACCCCAACCCGCCCCCGTTGTGCAACCCCGCCTCGCCCAGCGCCGGCAAGTCCAGCAACACCACCTCGCTCCCCGGCACCGCCGCGTCACCGTTCGCCTTGAACCGGCTCACCCGGTTGTGCGGGACCGGCGTCGGCGTCGTGTAATAGACATACAAAAATTGATTGTCCGCAAACCGTGGATCCAGCGCCAACCCCACCAACCCCCGCTCCTGGAAAAACTCCGCGTTCACCGACAGAAATGGCTGCGGCAGCAACACCCCGTTCTTCACGATCCGTACGAACCCCGCCTGCTCGCAGACAAACATCCGCCCGTCCGGCGCAAACGCCATCGCCGTCGGATACGCGATGTCTCCCGGGGCCACTACCTCCCGCTCCACAAACCCCGGCGGCATTTCCGTCTCCGCCCCCGCCTCCTTCGCCCCCGCCACCAGCGCCAACGCCAGCAGCCACCACCGCCAGGCCCACAGGACATTTTCCCGATTTCGAGGCAAGTAATACATAGCCGGACTGACACACCGCCAACGCCCCGGCAAAAAGTCGGTCGCGAACCTCTGCTTCAGGGCCGGACAAGGAACACCTTCCCCCTTCTCCCGTCAAAAAATTTCTGTGCCCAATTCTCGACTTCCCCCCGGCCCGCCCGCATCCCGCCCCCAACCCCGCCCCAACCACCCCGCTCCCCCCGGATCCCCTGCCAGCCTCACCCCAATGCTCCTCTCAACCACACCCCCAAGCCTTCTCCGCCCCGTTTCCTCCTTCCCCCTTCATCCCTCAAGCCTCCTCCTTCCCTTTCACGCCCCCCTTCTCCCCACTTCCCCTCCGGCATCTCCCGCGCTAACTTCCCTCCCGCACATGCGCAACATCGGTCATCTGGCCTCCGAACCCGCCGCCCGCAAACTCGGCGACTTCCTCTACTTGCGCGGCATCGGGAACGAAATTGAACCCGAGACCGACGGCCGCTGGGCGCTCTGGATCCGCGAAGACGACCAACTCACCGAGGCCCGCCAGTGCCTCGAACGCTTCCTCGCCAACCCCGCCGCCCCCGAGTTTCACGTGGACTCCCGCAAATCCGCCTCCCTCCGGCAGCAGGAAGCCCAAGCAGCCGAAGCCGCCGTCCGCCGCCAATGGGGCCGCGAACGCATCTTCCCCCAGCACGCCGCCGTCACCCTCGGCACCGTCTCCCTCCTCCTCATCATAATTTGCCTCGGCGTCTTCTTCGCCACCAGCACCGGCGACAACCACGCCGCCACCGCACCCCTGAAAATCTCCGAACAACTCGGCCGCGGCCGCCACCTCCCCGCCACGCGCTGGCTTCCCGAAATTCAGCGCGGCGAACTGTGGCGCCTCTTCACCCCCGCCCTCCTCCACTTCGGGTTCATCCACCTCCTCTTCAACATGCTTTGGCTCAAAGACCTCGGCAGCCTCATCGAAACCCGCCTTGGCTCCCGCTACCTCCTCCTCCTCCTCGCCGGCATCGCCCTCGGCTCCAACCTCGCCCAATACTGGTGGAGCGGCCCCAACTTCGGCGGCATGTCCGGTGTCGTTTACGGACTCTTCGGCTTCGTCTGGATTCGCGGCAAACTCGATCCCGCCTCCGGCCTCTTCCTGGACCAACAGACCGTCCTCATGATGCTCATCTGGTTCGTCGTCTGCCTCATCGGCCTCATCGGCAATGTCGCCAACGTCGTCCACGGCGTCGGCCTCGCCCTCGGTGCCCTCTGGGGCTTCCTCTCCAGCCGCCCCCACCGCCCCTGACCCACCCATCCCCCCCGCACCACCCAATCACTAATCACTAATCACTAATCACCACCCCTCGCCCCCATGACCCCCAC
>CAZUUP010000070.1:7116-15234 GCA_964623105.1 uncultured Akkermansia sp. | reverse complement strand
GGGGAGGGTGGACGGGGATGTTCGCGGGGAGGTATTGGGAGAAGGATGGGGAGCGTGGGGGGGTGTGAAGATCCGGGGCGGGGAGGCGCGGGTTTTTCGGGGCTCGGGGTAACTGGGTATTTACGGGGCGGGTTGGGTGGGGCAGGATGAGAGGGTCATGTTAAGCCGGCAAAGACTTGTGCGACGCCAGGTTCACCAGGTGGTGGACGCGGGGTTGTTTGGTCTGAGCTTCTGGCTGGCGCATTTGCTGCGGTCGAACTGGGAGATCGAGGTGTTCGGCGGGGCGGCGCAGATCGAGCCGTTCACGGAGTATCTGTCGCTGTATCTGTTTTTGATTCCGTTTGCGCCGCCGTTGCTGGAGTCGCAGGGGTTTTATGAGCGGCATCTGGTGGAGTCGCGGCGGCATACGGCGTGGTCGCTGGCGAAGGCGTGTGTGCTGGTGGCGGTGGGGGTGGTGTTGGTGACGTTTTTGTTCCGGTTGAAGCCGGCGCGGTCGGTGGTGATCATGTTTGCGGGGATCAGTTTTGCGGTGATTTTTCTGAAGGAAGAGGGGCTGCGGTGGTGGCGGCGGACGGTGTTTGGGAAGCGGTTTTTCCAGAAACGGGTAATCTTGATGGGGACGGCGGCGGAGACGGCGGAGTTGCGGCGGGAGCTGGAGTCGCGGGCGCGGGACGGGATCGGGGTGGTGGCGGAGTTTGATTTGAACGCGCAGCCGGTGGAGCGGCTGGTGGATTTGTTGCACGAGCATTCGGCCAACGGGGTGATCATGTGCGCGCAGCACAATTATTTTGTGCAGGCGGAGAAGGCGATCGAGGTGTGCGAGCTGGAGGGGGTGGAGGTGTGGTTGCTGGCGGATTTTTTCCGGACGCAGATTTCGCGGGTGTCGTTGGACGAGTTTCATGGGCGGCCGACGCTGGTGTTCCGTTCGACGCCGGAGGATTCGTGGCAGTCGGTGGCGAAGCTGGTGATCGACACGGTGGGGGCGGCGGTTTTGCTGGTGTTGTTTTCGCCCGTGCTGGCGGGGGTGGCGGGGTTGATCCGGGTGACGTCGCCGGGGCCGGTGCTTTTCAAGCAGAAGCGGAGCGGCCTGAACGGGCATCCGTTCACGATGATCAAGTTTCGCTCAATGGTGACGGATGCGGAGCAGCGGCAGCATGAGATTGCAGGGTTGAACGAGATGGGGGGGCCGGTGTTCAAGGTGACGCGGGATCCGCGGGTGACGCCGGTGGGGCGGTGGTTGCGCAAGTACAGTCTGGATGAGCTGCCGCAGCTGTGGAACGTATTCCGGGGGGAGATGAGCCTGGTGGGGCCGCGTCCGCTGCCGGTGGACGAGGTGCGGCGGATTTACGACCTGGCGCACCGGCGGCGTCTGAGTGTGAAGCCGGGGCTGACGTGTTTGTGGCAGGTCAGCGGGCGGAACAATGTGAAAGATTTCGACGAGTGGGTGCGGTTGGACCTGGAATATATCGATAATTGGTCCTTGTGGCTTGATTTCAAAATCCTTTTGCGCACCATCCCGGTGGTTTTCCTCGGCACTGGGGCGAAATAGTTCGCGCGGTTGGATTCCGGTGGAAGCCAGTTTCGCAATGACCAGAAAAAAAACGCCGCGGGCCGTAAAGCCTGCTTCGGTGGTGGAACGGCCGGTGTCGGTGGTGACGGGGGGGGCGGGTTTTCTGGGGTCGCACCTAGTGGACAAGCTGCTGGGGCGGGGGCACCGGGTGGTGGTGATTGACAATCTGGTGACGGGTTCGGTGGACAACGTCGCGCATCTGGCGGGGAACGGGGATTTCCGGTTCATCCAGCAGGATGTGACGGAGTTTTTGTTTCTGGAGGGGCGGGTGGATTACGTGTGGCATTTCGCGTCGCCGGCGAGTCCGATAGATTATCTCGAACTGCCGATCCAGACCTTGAAGGTCGGGTCGCTGGGGACGCACAAGGCGCTGGGGTTGGCGAAGCACAAGGGGGCGCGGTTTCTGTTGACTTCGACGTCGGAGGTTTATGGCGATCCGTTGGTGCATCCGCAGCCGGAGGAATACTGGGGGAATGTGAATTCGGTGGGGCCGCGGGGTTGTTATGACGAGGCGAAGCGTTTTGCGGAGGCGCTGACGATGGCGTATCACCAGCAGCACGGGGTGAAGACGCGGATCGTGCGGATATTCAACACGTACGGGCCGCGGATGCGGGTGAAGGACGGGCGGGTGGTGCCGGCGTTCATCAGCCAGGCGCTGGCGAACGAGCCGATCACGGTGTTTGGAGACGGGAAGCAGACGCGGAGTTTCTGCCATTATTCGGACCTGTTGGAGGGGATCTACCGGTTGATGATGAGCGACTATCATCTGCCGGTGAACATCGG
Source organism: uncultured Akkermansia sp. (assembly GCA_964623105.1). GTDB lineage: Bacteria > Verrucomicrobiota > Verrucomicrobiia > Limisphaerales > BJHT01 > BJHT01. Next base: position 12,881 of record CAZUUP010000070.1, on the reverse strand, counting down.
GAATCCGCAGGAGTTCACGATGCTGGAGTTTGCGCGCGAGATCATTGCGGCGACGGGGTCACGCAGCCGGGTGGCGTTCCGGCCATTGCCGCAGGATGATCCGAAGCAGCGGCGGCCGGTGATCACGAAGGCGCAGAAGCTGCTGGGCTGGGAGCCGAAAGTGGCGTTGCGCGAGGGACTTATTGATACGATTGCGTATTTTCGGAAACGGCTGGGTGGCGACGGGAAAAACTGATTATGTGTTTGACCCCCCCCGCCAATTCAAGTACCCCAGTTGGAACAATTACCCGTGACCGCGTGAATGAAAGCGGTGTGTGGGTTTTTTGTGTGCTGAATTGAACAAAACGCTCTGGCTGAATGCTTAAGTCGAAGTCATTTCTTTGCGCCGACTTTGGTTCCGGTTCGTTGAAGGTCGCCGAGTTTGAGGCGAACGATTCGGGGTCGCTGCGACTGCTGCGGTATTTGATTTCGCCGCTGGGACCGGAGGGGATGCAGGAGAACGCCCGGGAACAGGTGTTGTTCAAGTCGTTGAGCGAGAGCGTGGCGCAGGGAGGGTTTGCTTCGCGGCGGTTGAACCTGTGCGCGCCGGCGTCGTCGGTGTTCTCAAAGTTCGTGAAGCTGCCGCAGGTGGACGCGAACAAGGTCACACAGATCATCCAGTACGAGGCGCAGCAGAACGTCCCGTTCCCGCTGGAGGAGGTGGTGTGGGATTACCAGATTCTGGGTTCGACTCCGGCCGGGGAGCTGGAAGTGCTGCTGGTGGCGATCAAGAATGACGTGGTGGACGGCTTTTTCCGGAGTTGCGAGTCCAGCCGGTTGACGCTGCAGTTGATCGATGCGGCGCCGGCGGCGTTGTGCAACGCGTTTCGCTTCAATTATGCGGACGTGGAGGAGTGCTCGATGTTGCTGGATATCGGGGCCAAGACGAGCAACGTGGTGATTTTCGAGAAGGGCAAGATGTTTTCGCGCAGCATCAACATTGGCGCGAACTCGATCACGACGGATTTCTCCAATGAGGCCAAAATGCCGTATGAGGCGGCGGAGAAGCTGAAGATCGAGTCCGGCTTTGTGAGCCTGGGCGGTGCGTATGAGGAGCCGGAAGATCCGAACCAGGCGCTGATCTCGAAGATTTCGCGGCAGGTGATGACGCGGCTGCACATCCAGATGAATCAGACGATTCAGTTCTACCGGGGGCAGCAGGGCGGTTCGATGCCGCAGCGGTTGTTTCTGGCCGGCGGGGCGTCGTTGATGCCCTACACGGCGCAGTTTTTCGCGGAAAAACTGAACATGCCGGTCGATTACTTCAATCCGCTGAAGAACATCGAGATCGGGCCGGCGATCAATCTCGAGGAAGTGGCGCGGGTGGCGCACTCGCTGGGTGAGGTGGTGGGGCTGGGAATCCGCAACCTGGCGGAATGCCCGGTGGACCTGAACCTGATTCCGAAGGCGCGGATGTCGCGGCAGAGTTTCAAGGAGAAGCAGCCGTATTTCATTGCGGCGGTTTTCAGTCTGGTGCTGGTGGTGACGGCCTACGGGTTCTTTTACCATCTGGTGGCCGGGTCGCGAAAGAGTTCGCTGGACAAGATGCAGGGACGGTTGGAACCGCTGAAGCGGGATGCGCGGGATTTGCAGGATGCGCGGAAGGAATTGCTGGCGGTGAACGAGACGGCGCAACTGTATCAGGAGCCGGTCGAGAGCCGTTATTACTGGCTGCAGTTGGTGGGCAATTTGCAGAAGATTTTTGTGAAACTCGAGGCAGCGCCGTTTGCCCGGGAAACTCCCGCGACGAACAAGGTGGCGGGGGCCACCAATGCGGCTCCCGGGGGGATGGCGGGTCCGGGTAGCGGATTGAATGCCCCGGGTCCGGGAGCGCCGGGGTTGAACAGTCCCGGCGCTGGCTTGGGCGGCGCTGGCTTGGGCGATGCTGGCGGGATTCAGGCGGGTATCTGGATTGAATCATTGACGCCGGTGGTGGTGGCGGGGGCGGCTCCTGCAGCGCCGCGTGGCCCGCGGCGTGGGCCGGGCGACGCACCGATGCCGGGAGGGTCGTTGCCGCCGGGCGGGGCGCCTCCGGGAGGTCCGCCGCCGGGATTTGGTGTTCCGCCCGGGGTGGTTCCGCCGGCGAATTTGCCGGGTATGCAACCGATGACCCCGCCGGGGGCGCAGTACCCCGGTGCGATGGGCGGCGGCGGCGGTCGTGGTGCGATGCCGTCGGGGCCGGTGGAGATTTCCCAGCTCAATCTTTCTTGTCGGGCGAGGAACATGATTCAGGTGTCGCCGACGGCGAACACGGAGTTTGTGTTTGCCGTGGAGGAAGCATTGAAACGGAACGAGATGTTCGATCCTACGGGAACCCTGCTCACCAACAAGATTCAACAGGTTGACGCCAGTGCCGTGAGCTTCACGTTCGACGTGATCCTCCAGTTGAAGAAGCCCATTCGACTGAACTGAAACCGGCATGAAGTGGCTTAAAGACAATCTGGTTTTGGTGGGCAGCGTGCTGGTCGCGCTGGTGTTGTTGTCCCTGTCGGTGCTTTTTCTGTTCAGCAAACGGGACGAAAACCAGAAATTAAACGAGCAGTGGACGGCGCTGACGGAGCAGTTGGAGGCGCTGGTCAATCAGGACATTTATCCGAGTCAGGACAACGTGAAGGTGGCGCGGGACAGCACGCGAACGCTGCGGAAGTTCGTCGAGGATGCGGACAAGCTTTTTCCGGTGGCGCCGGTGCCCAAGTTCAACAACCAGGAGTTCAAGATTCATCTGGAAAAGACCATTTCGGACCTCACCAAGGCGGCGAGTGATGCGAATGTTCTGGTTCCAAAGGGGTATGGATTTGCGTTTGGCGACCTGCGTCCCAAGCCGATCTTGTTGCCCTACACGCTGGATTCCTTGGGGGTGCAATTGGCGGAGGTGAAGTCCATTTGCAGCGTGCTGTTCAAGAGCAAGGTGCAGGCGTTGGAGTCGGTGCAGCGGTTGGCGATCTCGCAGGACGACCCGGCGGGTTCCCCGGATTATCTGACCGACCGGTCGGTGACGACCAACGCATTTGCCACGTTTACGCCGTATCGGGTGATTTTCCGGGCGTTCAGCGCGGAATTTGGGAACGTGCTCAACAGCTTGGTGACCACCCCGGAATTCATCATTGTACGAACCGTCAGCATTGAACCGACCGAGGCGACGGCGGAACCGGGAACGCCGGGACTGCCGATGGTGCAGCCGGGGATGAATCCCTTGCAACCGATACCGGTGGGAGCGAATCCGGCGATGCCGCTGCAGCCCGGGCGTCCGTTGCTACCGGGTGGAATTCGTCCGCCGGTGCAGCCCGTGACGCCGGTTTCGCCGAAGCCGGTGGCGGTTTTGCAGGAGAAGGCGTTTCGGGTGACGATGCTGGTGGAAATCGTGAAGGCCAAGTCGGCCCCCAAGGGCAAGTAACGCGATGGAATACCTCAAAAAGCATTACGAGAAGATTCTGTTGAGCGTCGTGCTGCTGGCGCTGGCGGCGGCGGCGGGGTATTTGATTTACGAGGTTTCCAACACGCGGGAGGAGTTGCGGAAAAAGGAGGACACGATCATTCAGGGAACGCCGAAGAAGCTCAAGCCGCTGGATGCTGCCAGGTATCAAAAGTTGCTCGAATTGGGCAAGTCAGTGGAGATGGTCGATTTGGCCAAGCCGCATCATGTGTTCAATCCGGTGACGTGGATCCGCAAGCCGACGGGGGAGATTGTGAAGATCCAGTCGGGAAACGAGATTGGGTTGCGCGCCGTGGTGGTCACCAAGATCACAGCGTTGAATCTGATTCTGGATCTTGAGGTGCGGGGAACGGCGGACCGGCCAACCTACAGTGTGGGCGTGACCCGGGAGCACTCGCTGGTGTTTCAGAACCGGAAGCGGCAGGCGCGAACGGCCACCGTGAACAACAAGGTCACCGTCGAATCGGGTCTGTCCTATGTGCTCAAGGAAATCAAGGGAACCTACCCCGACAACGAGTTGGCGATCGAGTTGACGGCCGGGGATGACACCGAGACCATCAGCCTCACCAAAGCCAAGCCGTTCCAGAAAGTGATGGTGTACACGTGCGACCTCCGGTATCCCCCTGACAATGTCAACTACCCGCCGGGACGGCGGGAGGGGGACAAGGTCGTGGTTGCCGGCGAAGAGGCTTCCATATTTTCGATTAAACCGAATGAAGTTACCCTGCAGGCGGGCACCAGCCAGCAGCGGATCACCTTGCCGTATCGTTCTGCTCCGTAAGCCGCGTCTATGTTAGCCAAGAATACCGGAATTGCCTGCTTCGCTCGAGTGGTCGGGCGGAGCCTGTCGTTGATCACGCTGTGCCTCCTGCCTTTCGCGGGGCGGACCCAGAATGCGGCTGATCCAGCCAGTCCGGCACCGCCGCCGAATCCGTTGGCCCCGGCGGCGCCGGCGGACGTTCCTGCCGCTCCGGCGTTGGAATCGGTGGGGGGAATTCCGGGGCAGGCGAATCTTTTGGTGGCGGCGCAGGAAGAGGCGCTGCGGCGGCAGGAGACGGCGATTGTGTTGAAGCAGACGCTGGTGCAGGCGCAGCAGGTGCAAAAACAAAAGGATCTGCCGACGGCGGCGAAGCTCTATGAGGAAGTACTGGGATTGGGGAAGAAGCTGGGTGGGGCCGGGGTTGAAAAGGAACTGGAGGAGGCGTTTGCAGGCCTGGCGAATGTGCGATTGACGCAGGCGTTGGAAGAGCAGCAGAAGGGCGAGTTTGCCAAGGCAGCGGATTTTGCGCAGAAGGTTCTCGATCTGGATCCGCAGCACAAGCAGGCGCTGGAGTTCAAGAAGTTCAACGTGGTCGTGGAATCGGCGCACGTGGGGCGGTTGGTCAGCAAGGAGGCGCTGGCGAAGTTGCCCCAGTACAAGGCCCAGCGCGACAAGGTGATGACCCTGCTGCGGGATGGGCAGTATTATTTCAACAACCGGGATTGGGCGAATGCGGAGGCAAAGTTCCGGGAGGCGGTGAAGCAGGATCCCAACAACGACGCGGGCTTCTACTACCTCAAAATGATCATGGAGCAGCGGTTTGACGAGGAGATGCGGAAGCGGGAGTTGACCTATCAATCACGGGTCTTGCAGGTGGCCGAGGCGTGGAATCCGCCGAAGCGTCTGGAGTTGCCGTCGCCCAATCCTTATGTGCGGACCAACCTTGGCAGCCCGCATACGGCGGGGAAATTTCCGTATGGCTTGGCGCATACGAGTCGTGGTCGGGTGCAGATTTTGGAGAAGTTGCACGCCATCAACATTCCGGAGTTGATTTTCGACGGCCTCCCGTTCAACGAAGTCGTCAAATTCTTGGATGAGCAAACCAAGAAGAATGATCCTTCCCCGGCCAAGAAGGGGATCAATTTCATCATCAACTCTCAGATTGAAGAGCCGGCACCGGCCACGCCGCGGGGTGGCGGTGGCGGAGCGCCGGGAGCACCGGCGGCCCCTCCGGCAATCGATCCGAACACGGGCCTGCCGCTTCCGGCCGCTGCGGCCACGGCGACGAAGCTGGATCTGGACACGGTGATTGTGAAGATCAATCCGGCGATCAAGGATCTGACGTTGTTTCAGGCACTGGACGCCATCATGAAATCGGCCGACAAGCCGATACGTTATTCCATTGAGGACTATGCGGTCGTTTTCACGTCCAAATCTCCCGAGCAGGCGCCGCTGTTTACCCGGACGTTCCGGGTCAACCCGGACACTTTTGTGCAAGGCTTGGCGGGTGTGTTCAGCGATTCCGTCGTGGTT
>CAZUUP010000070.1:0-7106 GCA_964623105.1 uncultured Akkermansia sp. | reverse complement strand
GGGCCCTTTTGGTGAAGGGCTGGGGGGGTGTGTCCCGCGTTCCGGTGGGGGTTGGGAAGGGGGGGGGGGGGGTCGGTGGGCAGCAACAAGGTGGGCAGCAGGGCGGGCAGCAACAGGGTGGCCAGCAGCAGGGCGGCCAGCAGCAGGCCGGCCAGCAGGGGCAGCAGGGTGGTGGTGGCGGCTTGACAATCGCCCGTGTTAACGCGGCCGGTGGTGGTGGCGGCGGTGGTGGTGGTGGTCGGGGTGGCGGCGGCGGTGGGGGCGGCGGTGGTGGTGGTGGCGGGTTGGCGTTTGTGACGCAGACGAACCAGACGTCGTTGGTGAACTCGATGGTGCTTGAGTATTTTGCGGTGGCGGGCGTGAACATCACCAACTACGGCGGCACGGTGTTTTTCAATGATCGAAATGGGTTGCTGCTGGTGCGGGCTTCGATGCAGGACTTGGAGGTGATTGAGGAGGCGATTGAATTATTAAACGTCCTTCCGCCGCAGGTTTCGCTGGAGGCAAAATTCGCGGAAATCAGCCAGCAGGATCAGCGTTCATTAGGCTTCGATACGTATCTGGGAAACATCCTGATGGGTGGCGGGAAGGTCGGGGTTCAATCGGGGTCGGCACCGTCGTATTCGCCGCCTGGAACGGCTGCGAATCCCGCGCCGCCGGGTTTCACAACGGCACCCTATCCGTACCAGAATTTTGCCCCGCAGGCGACGGATGGCTTGTTGAGCGCGGGCATTCAAGGCGGGGGTAATCCGATTGCGACAATCACGGGGATTTTGACCAATCCGCAGTTCCGGTTGGTCATCAAGGCGTTGGAGTCGCGGAATGGAACCGATGTGTTGATTGCGCCGCGGGTGATCACGATCAGTGGGCGACAGGCCCAGTTGCAGGTCACCGACAACCGCACGATTGTCACGGGTATTTCCGCCCAGCAAGGGCAGGGGCAACAGGGTGTCGGTCAGCAGGGTGTGCAGCAGGGGGCGCAGCAGGGCGTGCAGCAGGGCAATGCGCCCGGGGCGGTGGCGTTGCAACCGTTGACGCAGTCGCTGGCGACGGGGCCGGTGCTGGACGTTTTGCCGCATGTGGCCGCGGACGGGTTCACGATCTCGATGGCGTTGATTCCGTCGATTGTCGAGTTCGTGGGGTATGACGACCCGGGTCCGTTCGCGGTGCTCGTGCAAGGCTTGACGGGCAACACGGCGGCGGTGCCGTTGACGGCGCAATTGCCGCTGCCGCGAACGCGCGTTCGCCAGGTGATAACAAGCGTGGTGGTCTGGGATGGCCAGACGGTGATGCTGGGTGGATTGATTTCCGATGAAGTAACCAACACGCGCAACAAGGTGCCGTTTCTGGGTGACCTGCCGATGCTCGGGAAACTCTTCCGCACGGAGTCCAAATCCACCTTCAAGAAGAACCTCTATATATTCGTGACGGCCACCATCATTGATCCGGCGGGTAACCGGGTTCACACGGATGCCGAACTGCCGTTCGCAGCGCAGGCTGTGCCGCAGCAACAACCGGGTGGACAGTAATTCCTCCGCAGCCACCTTCCACGTGTGACGTTCTCGGGAACGGACGCAAACGGGGGTGGCGCCCTCGCTTCATTTGCCAAGCTTGAATTCGATGACCATGGCTCCAGCACTCGCGCCGGTTACCGGGGTTCCGGAGGATGAGTTCCGGAACGCTGGAGTTCGGGGTGGGCGGTTTTTGTTGGTGGATGGTCATGCGTACGCATATCGGGCTTTTCACGCGATCCGGAGCCTCAACTCGCCAACGGGTCGTCCGACCAATGCCATTTTTGGGTTCGTCCGGATGTTGGGCAAGATGACTGCGGCGTTGGCTCCGACCCATCTGGCGGTGGTGTGGGATGGCGGATTGGCGGCCGAGCGGGTGGAGCAGCATCCGGAATACAAGGCCGATCGTCCGCCAATGCCGCTGGAGTTGGACGAGCAGTTGCCACGGATCACCGATTACTTGGAGGCGGCCCGGATACCCTCGCTGTGCCGCAAGGGGGTCGAAGCGGATGACTGGATTGCGACATTGGCAGTTCAGGCGTCGGCGACCGGATGCGGGGTGGTGATCGCCAGTTCGGACAAGGATTTCATGCAGTTGGTGAATGCGCGGGTGGGATTGTTGAATCCGAACGACAAGACCGAGGCGGTGTGGACGGGTGCGGAAGTGCGGGCGAAATCGGGGGTCGAGCCGGGCCAGATTGTGGATTGGCTGAGTTTGGTGGGAGATAGCGTGGACAATATCCCGGGGGTTCCCGGGGTGGGGCCGAAGACGGCGGCGGAGTTGCTGCAACGCTTTGGGTCGATCGATGATCTTTACCGGCGGTTGGACGAGGTGAGTTCGGAGCGGGTGCGCCTGAAACTGCAGGAAGCTGCTGCAGTGGTGCGCAAGAACCAGCAACTCATCCGCTTGCGCGAGGATATTCCCGGCGGTTTCGAGCTGGCGGATTACCGGGTGGGGACGCCGGATGCGCCGCGATTGGTGCGATTGTTTGGCGAATGGGGGTTCCGGACGATGCGGGAGGAGATGGAAAAGGCGCTGGTAACCCAGGGGGAATTGTTTTGAGCCGGATGCATGAACATCTTTGGCGGCAGACGGCTGCGTCGGGTGGTCGGGATAAAACCGTAGGCGTCGGAACCCAAGAATCCGTGGACAACGCCACCAGCTTTTGTTACTACCCGTGCGGAACCTTATGCTAGCCCACCTGAGCCATAAAATGCGGCGTTTTGCCGGGTTGCTGGCATTGGCCGGGTGTGTCTCCGCGGGGGCGCAGACGACGTTTCCGCCGCTGGCCGGGGAGTCTCCGCTGAGCGGTCCGTTGCCGGGGGATCAGGTGTTCCCCAGCGTGGCGATTGGCGCCAATGGCGGCTTTGTGGTCTGGCAGGACAACGTGACTGATGGCGACGGTTGGGGGATCAGTGCGTTGCGCTTGGACAACAACCTTTCGGGCTCGCAAGCGCCGTTCCGGGTGAACCAGCTGGGGACGGGCAACCAGGAGAATTCCCGGGTCGCCTTGCTGGCCAATGGCGGGGCGGTGATCGTCTGGCAGGGCGGGCAGCCGGGGGGACAAAAAATTTACGCACGTTTTCTGGCGGCGGATGGGACGTTTGCCACCGTTGACCAGATGGTGAACACCTACACGAACAGCGAACAAATCAATCCGAGTGTGGCGGTGTTGGCAGATGGCAGCGTGGTGGTGGTGTGGGCGAGCGCGGGGCAGGATGGCAGTTTGCAGGGGGTTTATGGGCAGCGACTCTCGGCGGGCGGAGAGAAACTTGGCGCGGAATTTGGCATCAACCAGACCACGCTGCTGAATCAGCGGACCCCAAATGTGGCCGCGCTGGTGGGTGGTGGGTTTGTGGTGGCGTGGATTTCGGAGACGCGTCTCGGCCTTGACGTGAACAATGTGGATGCCTTCTCGATCGAGGTGATGGCGCGTATCTACGGCGCCAACGGCGTGGCGGCGGGCAATGAATTCAAGCTGAACTCGACGTCGGAAACCTGCGCCAATCCGGCGCTTTCCCCGCTGCCAACCGGGGGATTTACGGCGGTATGGAGTCAGCGGGATGGCGCAAGCCTCGAGAATTCTTGGGACATTTACGGGCGGTCGTTCGGGGCGGATGGTTTGCCGGGCGGCGCGGCGGTCCGCATTAATGCTCATTTGCGCGGAGACCAGTTTGCGCCGCGGATTCACAGCGTGGGGGTGGACCGTATGGTGGTGTGGACGAGTCTGGCGCAGGATGGCTCGCGCGAGGGTGTGTATGGGCGGTTGCTGGATGCGGCAGGGCAGCCCTCGGGGGCGGAGTTCCGGGTCAATACCACCACGTTTGGCCAGCAGTTGCACCCGGCGGTGGGTTCGGATGGAAGCGGGAGATTCTTGGTGGTGTGGACGAGCTTCGCGGTCGGGTCATCGTTCGATCTATTTGCACAGCGGTACGCCATCTCGCAGATGCTCCCGCAGTTGCCCGCGCCCGCGGTTACCGCGCTCAGCCAGACGCGGGTTGCGGTGTCGTGGCCGGAATTGGCGGGGTATGATTTGACCGCTTATGGAGTGTATGTGAATGGCGCGAGCACGCCGGTGAGCGTGACCAGCAATTACTTCGTCATCAGCGGGCTGAGTGCCGGGTCCACGCATTCGGTGCGGCTGGATTATGTCTTGCGGGATGGTCGGCGCCCGATGCCTTCGGCGGCGGCGACGGTGACAACATGGGGCGAGGATTTGAATTTTGACGGATTGCCGGACGATTGGCAGCGGCAGTTTTGGGGTGATGATTCGTCGCGTTGGCCGACAGCTTCAGAGGACAGTGACGGGGATGGGGTGAGCAATCTGCGTGAGTTTCTGGCGGGAACAAACCCGATGAGCGCGCAAAGCGTGTTGCGGACGCGCCTGGCGGATGGCGGGCAGGGCTGGCGGGTGCATTGGGATGCGCGGCCGGGGTTGGTGTATATGCTGCAGTCGTCGGGCGATTTGGTGAACTGGACGAATGTGGGGGTGGCGCGCTTTGCAGCGGGGACGAATGACTCAGTGCTGGTGAATCCGCCGGCGGGTCGGGTCTTTTACCGAATTGTGAGGGTGCGATGATGCGAATCCGGCAACACCTGTTGGGACTGATGGCCGCGCTGGCGGTGCTGGTGGGTGGTTCCGTGGCGCAGGCATTCTCGTTGCTGGGACCGTTTACGCCGTGGCAAACGTCGGCAATCGGATACAGTCTGGTGGCCACGGAGCAGGGTGGTCCGATGGATATTGGCGAGGACTACCGGGTTTCGCTTCCGTTCATCACCTATGGGTTCGACGAGTCGTTTCTGACTTTCTTTGGCACGGCGGGAGTCGAGGCGATCGATAATGCCTTTCAGGTGCTGAACAATTTGCCGACGGCGTCGCAGATCAATCTCGCGTCGTATCCTCCTGGCAACGCTGCCTTGCTGAACTTCCGGGCGCAGACATTGGGGATCCGGGATTTGAAGTCCACTGTCCTGGCATTGATGGTCGAGCAACTTGGGTTGGCCAACCCGGTCCGTTACACATGGACGCTGCGCGATGTGCAGCCCAATTTCAACAACACGGCGACCAATTACTGGGTGGTCCGGAGAAACTTTGATCCAGTCTCGCGTTTCTATTCCAGCTACGTCAACGGGACCTTGTATACTTATCAGATCCGCTCGTTCACCACTCCGGCGGCTTATCTGGATGCGGTGGAACTGACGGCTGATCCCGCGGAACAGAACGACCAGCACCTGCCGGTGGCAGCGCGGTTGCCGGGAGTTGGCGAGTTCTACACGGGTTTGACGCAGGATGATGTGGGCGGGCTGAAATTCCTGCTGAGTTCGAGTCGTTACCGGGTGCAGACTTTGGACTCCAGCGTTTCCAACTATTTTGGGGCGCCTTCGCCGTGGTTGCCTTACGCCTACATCGGGGGTTCCAACGCGTTTGCGACCAATGTGGCGCTCATCACCACGGGGGTCCGAGGTGGCGCCGAGAAGATCACCTTCCAGAAGTTGCAGATCGATTCGCTGCTTGGCCTGCCGACTACTGTCACCAACATCTGGACTGACCGGGTGCGCAGCCTGACCAACAATTTCTTCACCAATCAGGTCGTGATGCGGGTTACCACGAATGTGGATATCCTGTTTGCGGCGGAGGATTTGGGATTGGATCCGGTGACGTTTTCGCCCATCCCGTTCACCCGGTCGGCGATGAGTTTTGTAAACAACGCGGCGCTGAATCAGAATCCCGCGGCGACACCTTTGAACGGTCCGGGAGACATTCAGCTCGGCGGCGCAGGGGCTGGTGGCGGTGGTGGAGGCGGGGGTGGCGGTGGCGGGGGTGGGGCGGTGTTGGTCAGCTTCAACCGCATCGGCGAGTTTATCGTCAATTCCAACTTCTTGAACCCTTTCTTGAATGAGGCGAATGCGACGAGAGCGTTTGTTTGGGGATCGTTCGACGGTTCCGCCCGGGAGCCGATAGTTTATCCGAACACATTGTCGCTGGCTGAATTGGAGCGGCAAATAGGCTTGCGACGATAGACACTCACCTGCATGCGCTTCGGCAATTCAATACTGTCCCGCCTTGGTCGGTTGGCGTGGCTTGGTGCGTTCACGCTGGCTGCGGCTGCGGCGGTGGTGGCCCAGCCGCTGGCGGTGTATCGGAATGATGGGAGCGTTTACAATCCGCAGATTGATGCCACCACGGTGATCAACGCTGGACAGATCGACACGTTTACCGGCTCCGCATTGTATCAGCCGCTGGACATGGTGAACTTCACGAATTTGTTCGGGGCGTCATTTTCGGGAAATCCCGGGTTGCGGTTTGACTTCCTGAGCTCGGTCACCGGATTGCGGTCGCCGGCGGCCAGTTTCATCAACCGCGGTACGATTGCCGTCAGTGGTGACCCGCTTGCCAGCGCGGGCTTGCAGACCAACAGTTCCGGCACGTTGTTCTCCAGCAGCGGCGGCCGTCTGTTGGTGAATGCCACCAATGTGGATGTCAACTCCGGGACGTTGGTGGCGGGAGCCGAGGGGATCGTGCGGTTGGCGGGAGCGTCGGTGGATGTGGGCTTCTCGCGGGTTCAGGTGGGGGGAATTGACACGCTGTATTTTCCGGGCGTGGCCGGCCGGACGAATTACGTGAATCCGACCCTGGTCCGTGACGCGTATTGGGCGACGGGGACCAATCAGGCCATGAACACGAATTTCGGCGGGGGCCAGCCTTTGTTCTTGGGATCAGGGCAGCCGTTCGGCATCCTGCCGTTGATTTCGGCGCCCAGCCATCAAGTCGAGCCACGGTCGGCGGGCTTTGCCTCGGTGCCAGAGGTTTCTGGAACTGCTTTCCAGCCGTATGTTTTCATTGATCAGGCGAATCCTACGAACCGGGTGATACAGGTGGTGTATCTGGCGGTGAACGGCCAGGACACCAATCTGACGGCGACGGTGCGATTCGGACGGCGGCAGGGGGGGAGTATTCCGGTGGTGGAGTTTGCCAGCCGGACGTTTGCCTTCTCGGCATCCCAGTTCATCACCAACGCGATTTATTTTTCGGACGCTTCGCTGGTGTTGAGCAACAACACGTTGGTGGAGAATTTCGTGGACCAGTCCTTCCG
>CAZUUP010000069.1:0-15424 GCA_964623105.1 uncultured Akkermansia sp. | reverse complement strand
TCGGAATCTTGGGCGCGATGACCTGCGTGCTCAACGGCTTCGATACCTATGTTTACTCCCGCTCGCCGAAGCCCAATCCCAAGGCAGATCTCGTCGAATCGTTTGGTGCCAAATATTTTTCGACTGCCGACACGACGCCCGCCCAACTCGCCGAGAAAGTGGGCAACATCGACCTCGTCTATGAAGCCATCGGCGTTGCCGACGTTTCCTTCGGAGTCATGCAGGTCCTTGGGCTCAACGGGGTCTTCGTCTTCACCGGCATCCCCGCTCCGGAAGGGCACATCACCATCGAGGGCAACCAGCTCATGCGCAATCTGGTCCTCAAGAACCAGGTCATCATTGGGACCGTCAATGCCGACAAGGCCGCGTTCCAGGCCGCCATCCGCGATCTTGGCGAGTTCAAGAAGCGCTGGCCCAAGGCTCTCGCCCAGGTGATCACCCAGCGCCATCCCATCACCAACTACCGCGACCTGCTCGTCGGCAAAAGCACCGGGATCAAGCACGTGATCGCATTCAAGAAATAGATTCTTCCGGGCACCCTCGTCCGACAAAGAAGAAATCCCCTCCCATAATAAGTCATGAGCAAAAAGTGGATCGACATCTCAGTCCCCAATTACCAAGGCATGGTTCACTGGCCCGGCGATCCGGCGTTTGAAACCAGACGCGTCAAAAGCATCGAGCGCGGCGACGTGTGCAACCTGACCCACATCTCGCTGAGCGCCCATACCGGCACGCACATGGACGCGCCGCTGCATTTCATTCGGGACGGCCGGGCCATGGAGGCGTTTCCGCCCGAAGCCACCATCGGCCGTGCCCGCGTCATCGAGATCAAGGACAAGGTCTGCATCCACGATCGCGAACTGAAATCCCACAAGCTCAAGGGCGGCGAACGCGTGCTCTTCAAGACCCGCAACAGCCGGCGCAGTTGGAAAACGCCTGCGTTCGACGAGGATTTCATTTACATCAGCAAGGAAGGTGCCCAGCACATCGTGGACTGCGGCGTGATGACCGTTGGTGTCGATTACCTCTCCGTTGGAGGATTCAAGAAGGACGGCGTCGAGACCCACCAGATCCTGTTGGGCAAGGAAGTTTGGATCATTGAAGGGCTCAATCTGGCCAGGATCAAGCCCGGCACCTACGACCTCGTCTGCCTCCCCATTCATCTCCAGGGCAGCGACGGCGCGCCCGCCCGCGCGGTGCTCCGCTGAAGCTGCTGTTCGGGCATCTCCAGCGTTGGCGCAAAAAAAAACGCCCATCCCGCGGATCGCAGGATGGGCGCTGGTCTGATAAGACTTGTTATCGCGCGGCCCGTCAGTTGACGAAGATCAACTCGTTTGCCTCGAGCAACACCTGGGCAAACTTCTCCCAAGCTGTCAGCGACTTGACCTTGACTGGGCGGACGGTCTTCGAGTTTGCAGGGCCGGTAAACTGGTTCATCGCGTTCCACTCCATGCCTTGTGCATCCGTCAAGCGGATGACGGGCGCCCATGTGAACGTGTCAAAGGACGGATCTTGTAGCGAGTCCGTCACGAAATCGATCGTGTCGCCCTTCCGCACGGTGAGCTTGGGAACCCGGGTTGGCTGGCTGGTGTTGAACACCTTCCACCGTCCGAGTTCTCCCTGCCGGCTCGAGACCATGATTCCGAGCACCCCATCCCCGCGCTTTGACGCGTGACTCAGGGTCGCGTCGATCGCAATCGTTCCATCAATCGGGGCCACCCAGCGGCGCACCACATCTTGTTCTGGTCCCCCGGGTTGTCCGCCCTCGGCCGTGACGGCTACGCCGCCCAGCTTGGGATTGACGGCCTTGCCAGTCAGCAGCCAGGCAGTCCCGGCAAATATGGGCAGCGGCTTGAATCCCTTGACCTTCTTGGTCACCGGATCGTAATCGCCGGACCCGTATTGCCACGCGCTGGCGTCCGCTCCTCCCGCCGGCTTGGACCCCTCGGAGGTGCCGGCGTGTTCCCGCATAAACTCGAGGGCCAGCTGCCGTTCCTCAGTGGTGGGCATGCGCTGGAAGGCCAGTTGATACAGGAAGTCCACCTTGGTTTCATCCGTGGTGCGTGCCTTGAACTCTTCGCGGTCCACCATGGCCCGGGCCTGGTCGATCACGAACGAGTTGTTCATCATGTACAACGCCTGCAACGGCACGGTCGTCAGCATCCGCATCGGCGACGTCATGTCTGGATTGGCGAAGTCGAAGATGCGGTACGCGTCGGGAATCTTCGCCCGGTCCACGATCCCGTAAACGGTGCGCTTGGTCGAACTCTGCAGGGTCGTCACCGGCGGCCCGCCGCGTTTGGCGAAATCCTGCTTGCCGCTGAGCATCAACAGTGAGTCCCGCAGCGATTCGAAATCCAGCCGTTGGAGATTCTGCCGCCAGAACAGCGAGTTGCCCGGATCAATCTGCGCATTGTGCTCGTTGTTCAGGCTGGTCTGCTGCCAGGTGCTCGACAGGAGGATCGTGCGGTGCAGTTGCTTGATCGACCAGCCGTCCTCCATGAACTTCCACGCGAGGTAATCGAGCAACTCGGGATTTGCCGGCGGTTCGGAGCGCAACCCGAAGTCTCCCGGCGTGCGGACGAGCGCATCACCGAAATGCCACAGCCAGACCCGGTTCACCAGCACCCGCGCCGTCAGGGGATTGTCCTTGCTCGCCACTGATTTGGCCAGGTCCAGCCGTCCGCTCCCGTTTTTGAACGGGGCGTCATTCGGACGCGAGAGAATCTCGATGAACTTGCGCGGCACCACCGGCCCGCGGTTGGCGGGTTCGCCGCGGATCATCACGAAGGAATCGGTCGGCTTGTCGCGATCGGTCAGGATCATTGCCCGGATGGGCGACCCCGGATGATTCATGTTCAACTCGGTGATCTTGGCGCCTTCCGCGGCCTCGAGATTTTGAATCTTGTTACCGATCACGCGCTGGAATCCGCGGCGGTCGAGCTTGATGGGCGAATCTTCGCCCCGGATCACCTCGGCCAGTTGCGCGTGGGCGGCGTCGAGTTCCTCGCCCTTTTCTGCGAGCTTATCGACTTCCTTGAACAGTTTGCCATAGGCTTGCGCCACATCTGCAAAACTCGCCGGTGGGTTGGCCAGCGCCTTGATCACCAGTTCGTTTGCGCTCCGGATCGGGTTCTTGTCCGCCCCGAGCTTGGCCACCAATGCCCGCGCCTGTTCCGCGAACTGTCCGTCGGCCAGTCCGCTCAACGTCACGTAGGGGGCGAACACCGGATCATGCCCTTCGGATGCCTTCTTCAACCGGCTCACCCAACCCGCAAAAACATCCGGATCCAGCCCGTTTTCCCGTCCGACTTTCGCCGTCAGGCGCCCGTCAGATTTCAGCGCCTCCCGGGCGTGCAACAGATACTTCTCGGCGTTGGCGCGGAACTGTCCGAGAACCCGCTGTTCTTCGTTTTCCCGGATGTTCGTCAGCCGTTCCTCCACTTCGTTAACCGCCTTGATGTAATTCTCGTAGTCCTCCCGCGATTGCCGGAACGAAATGATTGGCTGCTCGGTGGGCTCCTGGGAGCTGTTGAAAACCCCGTGCAGACCGTAGTAATCCTTCTGCGAGATCGGATCAAACTTGTGGTCGTGGCAGCGCGCGCACGCCCCGGTGATGCCCATCAACCCCTGTGTCACCACGTCAATCCGGTCGTCGATAACCTCGTTGACGTTACCCATGAACCGCTTGCCCACCGTCAGAAATCCCAGCGCTGCCAGGCGCGACCGGTCTTCGCCCAGTGGCAGACGGTCCGCCGCGATTTGCTCGAGGACAAACTGGTCGTACGGCTTGTCCTGGTTGAACGACTGAATCACGTAGTCGCGGTAGGTCCACGCATACGGGTAGGTTGTTGGATTACGTGGGTTGTTGTTTCTGTCCCCGGAAGAATCTGCATACCGCGCCACATCCAGCCAGTGGCGTCCCCAGCGCTCGCCATAATGGGGGGATTCCAGCAAACGATCCACCACCTTGCGGAAGGCGTTGGGAGAATCGTCCGCGGCAAACGCCGCCACTTCCTCCGGTGTCGGCGGGAGTCCAATCAGGTCGAACGTCGCCCGGCGGATCAGCGTCCGCTTGTCCGTCAATGCCGACGGGGCCATTCCCTTCTCCTGCAATTTCGCCAACACAAACCGGTCCAGTTCGGTCCTGGCCCAGCCGTTTGGATCAATAACCGGGGGCAGGGCCGGCTTTTTCACGGGCTGGAAGGCCCAATGTTTCCGCGCCTTTTCCGGATCCACCTGCAACGCCGCCTTCGCGCCCACCGGGGCGTCCCGCGGATCCGGCGCGCCCATGCGCACCCAGGTCTCGAAATCTGCGATCACGCTGTCGGGAAGCTTCGGCCCCTTCGGCGGCATCATCGCGTCCTTGTCATCGCTCTTGATGGACTTGATCAACGGGCTTTTCGCCGGGTTGCCCGGAACGATCGCCGGGCCGGATTCGCCGCCCTTCAACAACCCTTGCCGGGAATCGACGAACAATCCGCCCTTGAGCTTCTCGGCATTGGCGCTGTGGCATTTGTAGCACTGGTCGTTCAGCACCGGGCGAATCTTCTTCTCGAAGAATGCCAGTTGATCGGGATCCAGCTTGTCCGCCGCCGTCGCAGCAACACCCAACACAAGCCCGGAGGCCACGGTCCCGAAAGCCGCCCACCGGCGCATCATAGTAGTTCTCATAACCCGTTTCGCTTCCCCGCCAACAAAAAGCCCGAATGACGACTGCCGTTTCGCGGACTGGCCGGCCATCATTCGGGCACCGTTAACTTTTGATTACGCCCGGACCGATACTCTCTCAGGCGATCAGACCCTTCACCACGCTGCCGTAAACGTCCGTCAGGCGGAAATCCCGGCCATTATAGCGATAAGTCAGCTTCTCGTGATCAAATCCCAGCAGATGCAGGATGGTCGCGTGCAGGTCATGCACATGAACCTTGTTTTCCACTGCATTGTACCCGAATTCGTCGGACGCGCCGTAAACCGTTCCGCCCTTGACCCCGCCGCCGGTCATCCACGCGCAGAAAGCCTTGTTGTGGTGATCGCGGCCCGGTTCGCCGCGCTGGCCCTTGTCGTGGCGCGGTGTCCGGCCGAACTCGCCGTTCCACACCACCAGCGTCTGGTCCAGCATCCCGCGCTGACGCAGATCCTTCAGCAACGCCCCGATGGCCTGATCGCATTCGCCGGCCTTGGTCCGCAGATTCTTTTCCACCGCGGTGTGGTGATCCCAACCGCCGTGCCAGGCCTGCACAAAACGCACGCCCTTTTCCACCAACCGCCGCGCAATCAGCATCTGCCGGCCTTGCGGGGTGTCGCCATACAACTCGCGGGTCGCCTGCGATTCCTTGCTGATGTCGAAGGCATCGACCGCCTCGGTCTGCATCTGGTAGGCGAGTTCGAAGGACTGGATGCGCGCCTCCAACGCGGCTTCCCGCTTCAAGCGCTCGCTGTGCATCTCGTTCAGGCGCTTCAACAAATCCAGTTGCTTGCGCTGCTCGGAGTTCGATTCGTGGTAGTTCTTCAGGTTCTCGATCAGCTTCTCCACGCTCAGATTGGCCGTGTTGATGCTGGTTCCCTGATATGCTCCCGGCAGGAATGCCGAGCGCCAGTTCGCCGATCCGCCCAGCGCGTTGCCGCCCGGAGCCAGGGCGATGAAACCCGGCAGGTTCTGGTTGACCGTGCCCAAGCCGTAGGTGACCCACGAGCCCATCGACGGCTTCACCATCCGGCCGGAACCCGTGTTCATCATCACCGTCGCGAACTCATGCGCCGGAATGTCCGTGTGCAGGGAACGGATCACCGCCACGTCGTCGATGCACGCGCCAATCTTCGGAAAAACCTCGCTCACTTCGACGCCCGACCGGCCGGACTTCGTGAACTTGAACACGGGCGGAAGCGGATTCCCCCCGATCGCCGAGATGTTTTGCTCGCCGTGCTTTGCCAGCTCGGGTTTGGGATCCCAAGTGTCAATGTGCGACGGACCGCCCTGCGCGAAAATGTGGATGACATGCTTGGCCTTGGCCGAGAAATGCGGATTCTTCGGTGCCAGCGGTGAAATCCCCGTCCCGGCCGCTGCCGCCGTCCCCGTGAGCAACTGTTCCCCCAGCATCGAAGCCAAGCCGAGGGCGCCGAAACCCATCCCAAACCGGTTCAAAAACTCACGTCGTGTCTGAAACGCGTCCGCCAAACGAGGGGTGTGATTCTGCCTGAACAAAGATTCCATAACGCTGTTGATAGTTTTGTACTGCTGCAAATCCCGACGGGTCGCTATCGCGGCCCATTCAACTTTGCCATCAGGCACCAGCCACCGTCCGGATGGACACTTCGCGAACCGACCGAGATCAACTGGTGGGTTAGACGGACTGCTTCGCTGGAAGGTTACATCCGAACCGGTTGATTCTCAAACTCCTCCGGCTCAAACAATTCCCCCCGCCGATTCGGCTCCCGCCTTGCGCGGACGTACCGGGCCGAGCTTGATCACGTTTTCGGGGTCGAAATCCGTCAGTTTCAGCCAGTCCTCCGTGATGTCCGTCGGCGGGAACAGGTCATTCTCGTCATGCTCCCGCTGCAGCGCCCCCAGCAGGTCCTCCCGCGTCAGCTTCGTCTCCTGCCCGGTCGCGATGGCGCGCTTGATGGCGAACCCCTTGGCCCGCTCGACCACCGCCGCAATGATGGCCCCGCTCGCGAGGTCCCCGCGATACAGGAAATCCTTCTTCCCGCTCCGGTAGATGATTTCCAGAAACTGATTCTCCGGCGAACGCGCGAAGTGCGCCTCTGCCACCACCCGGGCCAGTTCCGCCCGCGGCTCCGCCAAGGGCAGGGATTCCTTCAGATAAATCTCGTAAATTACCCGCGCCCCCGCCTTGTCCGGTCGTTTCACCCGGATCTTCCGGTCGATCCTCCCGGGACGCAAAATCGCCGGATCGATCAAATCCGCCCGGTTCGACGCGAGGATCACCACCACGTTTTGCAACGGCTCCAGGCCGTCCATTTCCGTACAGAACATCGGCACCAACGTGCTCAGGATGCTGTTGTAACGCCCCGCCCGGCGCGTCCCCAAGATCGATTCCGCCTCGTCGATGAACAGAAACGCCAGCGAACCCTCGCCCGCCCGTTCCCGGCATTGCGCAAACAAATCCCGCACCTGCCGCTCCGATTCCCCGACCCACATGTTCAGGATTTCCGGCCCCTTCACATGCAGGAAAAACTCCGGATGATCGATCCCCGATCGCGCCTTGATCTGCTGCCGCAAGTTGAACGCCGTCGCCTTCCCCAACAACGTCTTGCCGCAGCCCGGCGGCCCGTGCAGCAGGAAGCCCTTCGGCACCGTGTGCTCGAACCGCCGGTACAAATCGCGGTGGAGAAACGGCATCTCGATCGTGTCCCGAATCGCTTGCACCGCCTCGTCCTGGCCTCCGATCGACGACCACGGCAGTTCCGTCACCTGTTCGAGCAACCGCTCCGTCCGCCGGCCCATTCCCAGCACCTCCAGCGCCACCCGTTGATTCAGGTCCAGCCGCACCTCCATCCCGGCCTTCAACTTCTCCTTCGCCAGCAGCGCCGACCGCTGCACCACCAGCGGTGCCATCCCCGACTCCTGCCCGATCCGCAACCGCCCGTCCGAGAGCAACTCGTCAATCCGCACAATCGGCCCGCTGCGGTCAAATCCCAGCCCCTGCACCACCGCGAACGCCTCGTTGCAGAGCACCCGCTGACCTGATTGCAGGCTTGGCAACGGCACCTGCGGATCCACCCGGCACACGTAATCCGTCCCACCCACACACACATGCGCCTTGTCCGGTTCGATCACCGCCAGCACCGTGCCCATCCGGAACGCCGGCGACCGCAGCTTCTCGACAATTTCATCCAGCTTCTCGATCGCCTGCCGCGCCTGATCCGTCATCTCCTCCAGCGCCACGATGCGGTCCCGCAAATAAATCAGGTCAAACAACGAAGCGTGCCGCGGCGGCAGCTTGCCTGCGATCAAATCAATGATCTGCAACGTCGAGAGCGCTTCGAGTTCCTCCTTGGGCAACAACTGATCCAGCGGCGGAATTCCCTGCGTTCCCTCCTCGGGTTTCGAGGAACCACCCGCCTTCTTTTTGGGTTCTGCCATGGGAACACTTTAAACCGGAAAGTCCCCGGTGCAACCGGCGAAAAGCCGGGGCCGTCGTCCTTCGGGTCCGACGATCATCGGCTCACCCGCAAGCTCACCACGCACCTGGACGACATGTGCAACCGAAACCTCCCCGGCAGGGCCACACAGGCATCGGTTCATTCAGCCGCCGAACGTGTCGGGGCCGGGCCGGAGGGCTCGCGAGAACCACGATTGCCTCCCAATCCTCCGATGCGGCTGGCGTCCGCTCGTTGGCGCCGCGCTCCGTCGCTCGCAACCTTCCCAAGTGAAGCTGTAGCTCACCCCACCAAATGGCGAAACCAGGCGCGATTCGAGGGCCGAGGCCAGACGGGCCACCCAACCGCGTCTGCCGCCAATGCCTTGCCAAATTGCGCCCCGTCTTCTCCACCCCCGGGATGCGATGCGATTTTTGAGCCGCCTTGTCGGGCGGTTGGATGGGAATTCCCGCCAAGCTGGGCGGAAAACGAATGCCAAAATCGGACCAATGAAAACCAAAAAAGGGAGAGCCAGTATCCCGGGCATCGAGTCAAATGTCATGAAGGCAGTGGTAGTGGATGAAAGTTGTAGCGAATCCAAAACATTCCTCTTTTATGAAAACGCGTTGCGTCTTTCTCTTGGTGCTGGGCATGGCAGTGCTGCCGGCGTTCACGCAGGTTCCGTCCAGCGGACGGGGTGTCCAGACAGACGACCAAAAACAGACGGCCGCGAAACCTGCTCAGGCCATGCCGTGGGACCAATTGGGTACCGCAGCGCAGGCTCGGTATGCCCCTGACGACCACGCGATCCGCCCAACTGCGGACGGTGCCGAGTTGCGCTGCCGGGCGCAAAACCTGGTCGGTCGCGTGACCCGCGAGGGACTCTGGCTCACGTCCACCGGAGCGGATGCGACCTCCGCACCGTTCCGGGTGGTAGCGCGAGCGGTAGGTCGCGAAAATGGCCAATCCATGCCCTTGGAGCCCACCGGACAGGTTGAAACCGCCGCCACGGTCGCGCGCTTCATACGCGCGCACCTGATCGAGGAGTACACAGTGAGCGAGAGCGGCGTGCGGCAAGACTTCATTCTCGAAGAACGTCCGTCAGGCACAGGCGAACTGCGTGTAGAATTGGCCGTAGATGGTGCCGCTGCCATCAAAAGGCCAGAAGGCATACGTCTTACCATCCAAGGTTTGGACCGTACTCTGGCATACCATCGACTCCGAGTAACCGATGCCTCCGGTCAACCCCTTGACTGCCGGATGGGAGTCAATCCTACTGGAGTCATTGTTGTAACTCTAGCCGACAGGGGGGCATCCTATCCGATCCGCATTGACCCGACATTTGCGGACGAAGACTGGATGAGTCTCGGAGCGCTTTGGAGTTACGTCAACGCCATGACCTACAGCCCCTCCGGGATACTATTCGCCGCGGGCAGGGTTCTCGGAGGCGGCTATGCGGTAGCAAAGTGGGACGGAGAGTTTTGGCGGATCGTTGGCTACCCGAACCAAGATGTGTTTGCGCTCACATTCGATCATAGGACCAATCTGTACGCTGGCGGAGGGTTCACGGCTGTTGGAGGAGTCGCCGCCAACTCCGTGGCGAAATGGGATGGCACGACGTGGTCCCCGCTCGGATTGGGAACTGGTTCGTCCGTGTTGGCCCTGGCTTGGAATACGAACGGCACGCTCTACGCTGGCGGCTCTTTTGTTACGGCTGGAGGACGTCCAGCGTCGGGCATTGCACGATGGAATGGCAGTTGGTCCCCGTTGGGATCCGGAACCGATAATTATGTTTGGTCGCTCGCAATGGATGGCGACACGCTTTTCGTAGGGGGTGGATTCACGCACGCCGGAGGAAAACCAGCAGCCTGCTTCGCGATCTGGCGGAATGAGGCTTGGGACACCAGCACACCAGGAATGACCGGAGGAGGTAGCGCGATAATGGCCATGGCAGTCGATCGCGCGCAGCACATTCTCTATGTAGGAGGTGTGTTCTCCCATGCCGGGGGAGTGGCGGTAAACTCGATTGCCAGATGGACTGGACGTGGCTGGATGCCGCTCGGTACGGGAATGAACAACACTGTCAGAGCCCTGACGTTCGATAGTTCGTGCAATCTCTATGCGTCCGGGTTCTTCACGACCGCCGGTGGAGTTGTCGCAAACCACATCGCCGGATGGGACGGCGCGAGATGGTCCCCCATCGGGTCGGGTATAGGAACCGGGCTGGTCTATTTGAGTGCAGCAGCAAGTGACAAAGGAAATCAACTCGCCGTGGGGGGGCTTTTCAACTTTGCGGGCGGTAAACCGGCTCAGAGTGCGGCAAAGGTGTCGCTCCCCGAGGCGGCGATCGCAATCGCATTTGACGGTGGTCCGGGCATCGAAGATGGCGGCGTAATCAACTTTGGAGGTGTTGCGGTGGGAACTTCAGTAACGAAAACATTTCGCGTCCAGAGCGTCGGTGAAGCCGCACTCGGCAATCTTTCGATCATTCTGAGCGGGATGTCAACCGACCTTTTCTCGATTAACATGGGAAGCCTGCCAAGCTGCATCCCGCCCGGAGAAAGTTCCGTGTTTTCGGTGACATACACTCCCCGGGCAAGCGGTGCCTCGACTGTTGGCATTGAGATATTCAGCAACGCACTGGGACTTAGCAATCCCTTCGACCTCACTCTCACCGGATCAGGCAATGCGCCGCCTACCGACATTCTGCTATCGCGAAGCAGCGTCTCCGAGAATCAACCCCTCGGAACCGTGGTTGGGGTGCTCTCGGCGAGCGATCCTGACGCTGGCGACACCGCGACGTTTACTCTTGTAGCGGGTTCTGGCGACGTGGACAACGCTAGTTTTACGATTGTCGGCAACGAATTGAGGACGGAAGAGGTGTTCGACTTCGAGAACAAGAGCAGTTACAGCATCCGTGTGCAAGCAATGGATTCCGCCCGCGGAATGACCGAGACAAATTTTACGATCGAGGTCATCAATGCGAACGAACCGCCGTATCAATTCTCTCAAGTTCCTCCAATGTACGCCACTCCCGGGGTGGATCTTTCTTTTATAGTTGATGTTTTCGAGGATCATGAGGGGCCAGTGCGACTCTCGGCAACCAACGCACCCGGTTCGATCTGGCCGGGATGGCTTACCTTTGATCCGCGTGGAAACCGATTCTACGGGACGCCCGGTGTCCAAGATATCAGAACGAACACGATTCTCCTGACTGCGACCGATACCGGCACACCACCATTATCGAACAGCACAACTTTTGACATCATCGTTCGTCCAGTTCCGCCGGTGGTTGCGACTTTGCCCGCCACCGCCACCTACAGTCAGGGGGCGACATTGAATGGGACTGTCAATCCGAACGGGACGGCGACGATCGCTCAGTTCGAGTATGGGACAACCACGAATTACGGAGCTTTGGTGTCGGCGGCTATTTCGCCCAGCAATGGAACCACTCCGCTGGCGGCAAGCACGACGGTCAGGGGGTTGCTGTCCAGTTCCACCTATCACTATCGTCTGGTGGCAATGAATGGAGGCGGAACAAACAGGGGAAATGACATGGTGTTCACAACGCTTCCGGCGAAGCCTGGGGATGTGGACTTGACTTTCATCCCGTCGTCGCTCTACCCGGCTTGGAGTATATCGGTGCAACCGAACAGGCAGCTGATCGTCTCAGGCAGCTATACGCCCATAGCGGGTTTCCTCGCGCGCCTAAACACGAATGGAGACTTTGATACGAGTTTCGAGCCACTCGTGCAGACAAGAAATCTGCGTTTGGTTACGGCTGTTCAAGCGGATGGGAGGATTCTAATCGGTGGAGCACTGAATGTTGGAGGTGTGGTTCGTCCGCATCTAGCACGCATCGAAGCCAGCGGGGCGTTGGATTTTGGATTTAACCCCGCTCCCAACGCTGCGGTCTCCGGGTTGATGATGCAGCCGGACGGGAAATCAATTGTTTGGGGAAGCTTTGGGTCGATTGGTGGGACCGAGTTGAAGTATCTGGCCCGTCTCAACGCCGACGGCGTGCCGGATAGTGGCTTCAGCGGAGTGGTGAATCAGCAGGTTCATTCCGCTGCCTTGCAGATCGACGGAAGAATAGTCGTTGGTGGCGACTTTACGATCGTCAATGGCGGCCCCAGAAGCTATCTGGCGCGATTGAATCCGGACGGCACTCTTGACCCAACTCTTGGTGCTCAGGTGGATAACCGCATTTCGAGCATAGCGGTGCAAGCGGATGGCAAGCTTTTGATTGCGGGGGCATTTACAAATGTCAACGGAGCCGTTCGAGGCCGTCTGGCGAGGTTGAATCCGAACGGCACATTGGACGCTGGGTTCAATCCAAGCATCAACAACCATATCTCCGCGATCTGCTTGCAAGCCGATGGGAAGATATTGCTTGGCGGAGCGTTCACTTTGGTGAACGGCAATGGGCGGAACTTGTTGGCCCGGTTGAACAGCGATGGCTCCTTGGATCCAACATTCGATCCAAATGCGAATAATGGAGTGGTAAGTCTTGCCCTGCAGGATGATGGGAAGGTGGTGGTCGGGGGTAGCTTCGAGGCAGTGGGGGGCATTGCACGAAGTCGCATTGCAAGGTTGATCAATGATCCGGCTTCGCAATCTCTGGCGGTCACAAGCCCGAACCGGATCGCATGGCTGCGCGGTGGTTCGTCTCCAGAAGCGCAGGATGTCTCGTTCGATCTGTCGCGGGACATGGGAGCTAGTTGGACAAACTTGGGGGTAGGAACGCGAATCGCAGGAGGATGGGAGAAAACGGGACTGAGTCTTGCGGGCACCGGCAAGGTGCGGGCACGGGCGCGGGTGCTCGGTGGCGGCTCATGCGGGTTGGTAGAGGCTGTGGCGTCCTTTGCGTTCGGTGGTCCGCCGACGGTGGTCACGTTGCCGGCCACCAATGTCGTCGGGACCAGCGCCGAGTTGCGGGCCAGCATCAATCCAAACGGGGTCGATACCAGGGCATACTTCCAATACGGAGTTTCCACCCGCTACGGCACGAGCGTGCCGATAACCCTGATGCCGAGCGACGGCGCAACGGAGCAGATGGTGAGTGTGACTGTCCAAGGGCTATCGCCGGGACGGATGTACCATTTCCGAGTCACCGCCGCGAATGCGGGTGGGACGGCGTCCGGCGACGATATGACCTTTACAACCGCTGCGAATCGGCCGCCGACGGACATTACTTTCCTGGGTGCCTGTGTTCCCGAGAATCAGCCGGTTGGAACCTTGGTGGGAACGTTGTTGGCGGCCGATCCGGACGTGGGGGATACCGCGACGTTTGCGATGGCGACCGGACCGGGTGACAGTGACAACGGAGCGTTTACGATCATGGGGAACGCGCTGAAGACTGCGGTGGTCTTCAATTACGAGGCGAAGGGCAGTTACAATATCCGGGTACGGGCGACGGACCGGGGTGGATTGTCCTTTGAGAAGGGGATGGTGATTTGCGTGAGCGACGTAAACGATGCTCCAACGCTGGGGGCAATCCTGAACCCGGCGCCGATTCTTGAGGACGCGGGTTTGCAGACGGTGCCCTTGAGTGGAATCAGCGCCGGGGCTGGTGAGACGCAGATGCTCACCGTGATCGCCCGTTCGAGCAACAGGAATCTCATCCCCGATCCGACGGTGAGCTATGTCAGTCCGAATACGAATGGCAGCTTGAGTTATACGCCGGTCGCCAATGCGAACGGCAGCGCGGTCATCAGCGTCGTGGTGCGTGACAATGGCGGCACGGCGAATGGCGGGGTGGATGCGGTGACAAACGCATTCACGGTTACTGTGACGCCGGTGAATGACGCGCCGACGCTGGCGGCGATCCCCAACCCGGCACCGATCTTGAGGAACGCCGGTTTGCAGACCATTTTACTGAGCGGCATCAGCGCCGGTGGCGGTGAGACGCAGATGCTCAGGGTAACAGCGACATCGGGCAATCCGGGCCTTATCCCCAATCCGGCGGTGAGTTATTCCAGTCCCAATGCTACGGGCAGCTTGAGTTACACGCCGGTTGCCAATGCGACCGGCAGCGCGGTCATCAGCGTCGTGGTCCGTGACGACGGAGGAACGGCCAATGGCGGGGTGGATGCGATCACGAACCAGTTTACAGTGACCGTCACGGAGGGGGCTACACGTCCGACCGTCGTGACGTCGGCGGCAACGAATGTCACCGCTCACAGCGCATTCTTGACTGGCACCGTGAATCCGAACGGGTTGGCCACCTCGCCGGGGTTTCAGTATGGCACGACGACGAACTATGGCGGAGCGATCAGCATCCCCATCTTCCCGGACAACGGGACCACTGCCGTGCAATTTAGCGGTTTGGTTAAGGACTTGCTGGCGGGCACGACCTACCATTACCGGGTGGTGGCGACCAATGCTGGCGGGGTAGGCGTCGGCGAAGACGGGGTTTTCACGACGCTGCCGCCGGGGTGGGGGGAGTTGGACAGGGCGTTCGATGCGCGCGTGGCCAGCACCAATCCTTTCCCGCGGGTGTACACGACGGTGGTTCAGCCGGATGGGAAGATAATTATCGGGGGTGACTTCACCTCGGTGGGGGGTGTGCCGCGGAATAACATCGCACGACTGAACGCGGATGGATCGTTGGACACGGGATTCAATCCCAACGCGGACTCGGCTGTGGAGAGCATGGTGTTGCAGCCGGACGGGAAGGTCGTGGTGGCCGGGGCATTCTCCCAAATCGGCGGGGTGGCACGGGATGGCCTCGCCCGGTTGAATGCGGACGGCATGTTGGATACCGGATTTACTCCGGTGCCGCTGCTGGGCGACAGGGATCTCGGGCGGGTGTGGTGCTCGCTGGTCTTGCCGGATGCGAGGATTCTAGTCGGCGGGAAGTTCACGTCGGCGGGTGGTGTGGCCCGGCATTATCTGGCGCGACTGAACAGCAATGGCGCGCTCGACAGGGGATTCGATGCACGGGTGGACTGGGACACCTTCGGGTCGGTGGAATGCGTGGCACGCTACACCGATGGGAGAATTCTTATTGGCGGAGCGTTCACGAGCGTGGCCGGACAGCGACGGACCGGACTAGCCCGCCTGAGTGCGGCCGGAGCATTGGATACCGGATTCATTCCGGACATCCGGGCGGAATTCGAAGGTGACGTCGTGAGCCTTGGTTCGGTCGTGATACAGGCCGATGGAAAGGTTTTAATTGCCGGGTCGTTCGCCTTTGTCGATGGGAGCAGGCGCCACGGTTTGGCTCGTCTCAATCCCGACGGAAGGTTGGATGCGGGCTTTGTTCCGGCGACTGACAGTTACTCGGTGAGCAGCATGGGGCTCCAGGCGGACGGAAGGA
>CAZUUP010000068.1:0-15505 GCA_964623105.1 uncultured Akkermansia sp. | reverse complement strand
ACCCAAATCCCCGCGTAACAGGCAGTAAAATACGATTCCGATCAACAAACACGAGGCTTTGGAATGCTTCTATGTTCCAGACAAACGGTATTGCACATAGAAAGGTATGAAACCGTTGAAAACAAAGGGCGGAATTGCGATTTAGAATCCTTACGCGGCGATTTGGGTGCAACGTCAGCAGGCGGGCTGAAAACGTGACCGCGTCTTTGTGGATTGCCCGTTTTTGACTGCACTTACTCTCGTAGAGAAACTGCTGGTGCTGGAGCAGATAGGGCACCACCGCGCGCCCCGCGCGGATGGTGTAGCGCGGGTCTGGCACGCGCCGCCGTAGGTTGTGGCGGCAACCGTCAATTTCCCGCCCCGTGTAGCCTTTCTTCGCCGCCGCGTCACTCACCCCGCACCCCGTCCCGCAGGAACCTTCGAGACTATCCCGGCGTTTCAACGCCGGGATCCGGGTTCGGAATTGCCCAAGTCCCGCAGGGAGGGCTGAAACGGCGGGTGAAACCGTTCAGCCGCCCCTGCGGGGCTTGGCTGTTTCGCTCCATTTACCCACGGTTCAAGCCGTAGGCTATTGTCACCTGTCCCTCCGGGACTTGCGCCGCATGCGGCCTTTCCCGGCGCTGAAGCGCCGAGCTATTGTCGGAAGTCCCTTCGGGACGGTGTAGTTCGCGTCGGGGACGGGTTGCACGCGGTTTTGGTGGCACGAGCAAATCTCCTGTTTCTCGAAGGCCTTCCTCCCCGCCGCGCCGCTGCTTGCTTAAGTCCCGCGAGGCCGCGAATTTCGCACCATGAAATTCACCGCTGTTTATGAGCCGGCAGCCGAGGGCGGTTACGTGGCTTGGCTGGAGGAAATGCCCGGCGTGCAGACGCAGGGCGAGACACTGGCGGAAGCCAAGGAGAATTTGCTGGACGCCTTCCAGTTGGCGCTGGAATACCTCCGCGAGAAGGCGCGCAAGGTGGAGTCGCCTCAGAGCGTCCGCGAAACCTTTGAACTGGCTTCGCTGTGAAGCTGGCGGACTTGGAACGCCACCTGCGCCACCTGCACCGCCACGGCTGCCAGTTCAAGCGCGAGTGCGGAAGACATTCCATCTGGGAGAATCCCGCCCGCACCACCTGGAGCGCGGTGCCCCGTCACCGCGAGGTCAAAGACCACCTGGTGCGCGGCATCTGCCGCCAGTTGGAGATTCCCCCGCCGTGACGGCAGCGCCTTTACTCGTCGAGGAACCCCTGCCTCCGCAGCAGATACGTCACCACCGCCCGCCAGGCGCGGGCGGTGTAGTTCGGGTCGGGCACGGGCTGCACTAGGTTCTGGCGGCACGAGTAAATCTCCTGTTTCTCGAAGCCATTCTTCCCCGCCTCGTCGCTCACGATGCCGGCTTCAGGTGCCGCCTTGCGGTTGACCTCTGCCGGGTGGTAGTTTGCCCGCATGAAGACGATTGCCCTTGATTTGGAGGATTCGGTGGCCAGCCAGTTCGCGCAGGCCTGCCGGTCGGAGGGACACGGCGAGGGAGAGATCGCCGCCGGGTTGTTCCGCCGCTACCTTGATGTCGAGCGACTGCGCCGCGATCTCGCAGAGAAGCGATTGGGGAAACTCTACGAGGCGCTCGCCACTGAGGATGTCGCGCTCGCGGAGTCCGGCTTGTCTGATTACCAGCGCGGCCTCGCCCAAGCTGACCAGCCATGAAGCGCGGCGAGGTCTGGATGGCGTGCCTGGATCCGGTGCGCGGCTCGGAGCAGGCGGGGACTCGGCCCGTCATCGTGCTACAAGCCGACTCGCTTAATTCCTTCCTGCGCACGGTGGTGGTGATTCCCTGCACGTCGAACCTCCGCTGGGCGGAGTTCCCCCATTGCGTCCGGCTGGCTGCCGGAGAAGGCGGTCTCACGACTGAATCCGCCGTCCTGACGCATCAACTGCGGGTGATTGACGCCACCCGGCTGGTCCGGCGGATGGGCGTGCTGTCCCGTGCGGCGTTGCGCCAAATCGAGACGGCGCTCCTGGTGACGCTGGACATCTCGGTGAGCGAAGCGCAGTAGCGGAGGGCTTTCGAGTGCGGCGCGTTCTCGCCGTCACGCAACAATTCTTGCCTCATCATCAAATACGTCACCACCGTACGCCAGACGCGGGCGGTGTAGTTCGGGGCCAGCACGGGTTACACGAGGTTTTGGTGGCACAAGTGAATTTCCTGCTTCTCGTAGCATTTCTTCCCGCCGCGTTGCTTGCGTTGCCCCCCCAGTCCCGTAGGAACACTGGAACGCGCCAGCAGTTACATCGTTCCCGTTTTTCGTTGGCCCGCCTGTCTTTCCGCGGCACCCTCGACCCATGCAAAAAATAACCCGGGACCTCGCCCGCAAGTATGCCTTCGACTGGGAAGACGAGCCGCTGCTGCGCGTGCGGCCCGGGGAATCGTTCGAGATGGAGACGTGGGATGCCAGCGCCGGATATTTCAAAACGCCGGCGGACAAAGCCATTCCCGGCCTGCGCCCCGGCTTTGACCGCACGCCGCCGCAGGCCAATCCCATCGCCGGCCCGGTCTGGATCGAAGGGGCGGAACGCGGCGACACGCTGGTGATCTGCCTCGAGGACATCCTGGTCGATGACTACTCGTGGATCGCCATTGGACCACGACGCGGGCCACTCGGTGAATCAACGCGCTGGCCGGAATTGTCGGCCGACTATACGACCAAGATTCTGCAACACTCGCCCGGTGCGGACGGCACGATGCGGGACGGCACCGTGCATTTCAGCGACCGCATCTCCTGGCCCATCACGCCGTTTGTTGGCACCTTTGGCGTTGCCCCGGATCGTGAAGTGGCAACCAGTCTCGATGGCCAGGGCGAGTGGGGCGGGAACCTCGACATTCGCGATGCCGCGCCGGGCAATCGCATTTTTCTCCCGGTTTACCATCCCGGCGCGCTGTTCTACCTTGGCGATGTTCATGCCAGTCAGGGCGACACGGAATTCACCGGCACAGCGGCGGAAACCAAGGCGTGCGTGCGCCTGCACTTCGAACTGATCAAAGGGCGTCGGAGCACCGCCATTCGCATCGAAAAGCCCGGTTCGTTGGTCGCCATTCACGCCTCGCGCCCGCTCGAGGTTGCGGTCGAAACCGCCACGATCCAAATGATGGACTGGATCATTTCCGAGCATGGTTTCACCCCCGCCGATGCCTATTGCCTGGTGAGCACTTGCCCGGACTTTCGCATCAACGTTTACCAGATGTGCAAAATCGGGAAGCTGAGCTATGTCGCCGGGGCGGAATTGCCGAAGCGATACCTGCGGGCGAAGTGACAGGGTGCCGCTCAAAGGCCGGTGCAAAAGATACGCGGTGGGACGCGCGATGGTGCCCGGGCGCGTAGTCAAGTCGTAGCCGGTGCCTTGCGGCTGACATCGGGGAGCGCACGCCTGCAGCATGTCCGTTCCGGCGTCCCGCCGGAAACGTCTCAAATTCCCACGCTTGCCCACCCCTGCTGCGGCGAAGTTGATAGAACCAACTTACGGCGGGAACGACTGAATCACGCCCCGAACATCGCTGCATTTTCCGGCCTACTGAGTCTTCGTCGCCGTTTCCGTCTGGGCCGTGATCCATTCGAAGGTGATCTTCACGTCGTCGCCGGTCTTGATCAAACCCAGCGCCAGGTCGGGCGCGGGCGGTTTGATGCCGAAATCTGTCATCTTGAGACTGGTGGTCCCCGTGACCTTCAACTGGTTCTTGTCGATGCGGATGATGTTCACTGTCATCGAATTGGTGCGGGTGACGCCAGACACAGTCAACGCGCCGGTGGCCGTGTAAACGTAGGTTTCGGGCTTGTCGCCAGCGCCCTTGGGAGTCAGTTCGCCCAACCGATACTCGATCTTCGGGTGATCGGTCTGCTTCATGGCGTTGTACATCACGGTGTCCATGGGCTTCTTGCCGCTCTTGAGCGAGCGCACGGGAATCGCCACCTCGACCTTGGGTTTCACCTTCATGGATTTCAAATCCGCCGCGGTGCTGGTCTCCAACTCCATGGCGCCACCGATCATCTGGCTTTCGACCGACCAGTCGTGAATGGTCGAAGTGCCGTCGATGCGGACCTTGCTGCCCGGTTGGGCTTCGTACTTGATCCACGACTGGGCCGGGGCGAACCGGGCCGTCGTCAGGGCGACAATGACGACAGCGAGTTGCAAGGAAAGGCGGAGGGCGGAGGTTTTCATGTTGGGTGTGACGCTGAAAGGCTGGGACTTCTTCTGTTGTTCGAGCGGCGGACGGACCAAGTGCTCAGGCGAGGGCAAAAATTTCCCTCGGAATCGGCACGCGCTGCTGCTTCTGCACGGCCTCGCTGGCCTTGATGGCAATCACCGTTGCCTCGTAGCCCTCTTTGTAGCCCGCGGCCGGCTGACGTTTGATTTCGCCCAGATACTTCACCAACGCCTTGGTGTCGTTCGGATTGAAGGTGGCGTTGAAATCTTCCACCGCGGCGCCGATTTCGTTGACGTTGGCGAGAAATGATTCCAACGCATAGAACAGCGGCGTATTTTGATACGGGGCGTCCTCGACCGGTTTGTCGCCCTGCGCAACAAGCTTGGTGGCATTGGCGACCAGCGCGATGCCCGTCTCCTTGTAGAACTCGTCCTTGCGCGCGTACACCTCCCAACCGAGCAGCGGGGCGTCTGCTTCCTTGAACATCCATGCCTTGTTCCCGCGCACCATGATCGCGCTGTCGGTGCCAAAATAAACCTCGTGATCCGAATCAAACGAATTGGCCAGCGTGCTGGCATGGGTGAGCGTGACGCCCCCGGGATACTCGAACACCGCCTGCATCGTGTCGGCCACCTCACGGCCATCCTCCCAATGCATCACCGAGCCAAAGCCATTAACCGCCGTCGGCTTGAGATTCATGAACCACCCGGCCGCATCAATTTGGTGCAAGCCGATTTCGCCGACCAACCCAAGCGAGGTATCCTTGCGCAAACGCCAGTTGATCTCGCGTTCGCGTTCCGGATTCGGCGAGGTGAACCGCCAGCTCTGCTTTTTGTTCCACTGCGTGCGCGCCAGCAGGTTCTTCCCCATTGCTCCCGAGCGGATGAATTGCAGCAGGAAATGGCGTTGCGGATCGGATCGCATCTGCAACCCGGACTGGAACACTTGCTTCACCGCGCCCTTGGCCGCCAGCGCGATGGCCCGTGCGTCCTCAATCGTATGGGCCAGCGGCGCCTCGCAATAGACGTGCTTGCCGGCCTGCAACGCCTCGAGGGCAATCTGCCGGTGCTGATGCGTCGGCGTCGCCAGAATGACCGCCTGGATTTCCTTGTTCGCCAGGATCTCCTTGTAGTCGGAATGCTTGCCGGCCTTCGGCGCCGCCTCGGACGCCCGCCGCAACGAAGCCGCATACGTGTCACAAATCGCCGCCACCGTCCCCTCCTTTAACAGCGCGAGCGTGGCCAGGATGTCGCGCCCCCGCGAACCAAGCCCGATGACGGCACATTTCACCTGCGGTCCCGCCGCCTTTTCGGCGGCCGCGTCCTTCTTGGCCTCCTGGGCGACCAGTTCCACCCCGCCCATCATCGTCATCATCGTGGCGAACGAACCACCTTTGACAAAACTGCGCCGGTTGACCGTGGGAACGGCGGACGACTTCGGTTGCTGCTTCATGTGCGGAAAATTTGCACTCCGCCCCTGCTGAATGCCAATGAATTTTTCCCGGTCGCAGGGCTGAACCTTGCCCCTTCTCGCGCAGGAATCCCGTCACCTGCCTCCGTCTCAACTCCAGACGGCGTCCGGCCGGATCGCCGCCCCGGGGATGCCACTGTCGAGCTTTACCCTTGTTTGCCCGGGAAGCGGGGCTTAGTTTGCGCGCCTTGTTCAGCCACTGTTTTCATTATGAGTGACGCGCAAAAAT
This sequence comes from uncultured Akkermansia sp., assembly GCA_964623105.1. Taxonomy (GTDB): domain Bacteria; phylum Verrucomicrobiota; class Verrucomicrobiia; order Limisphaerales; family BJHT01; genus BJHT01. The sequence continues at coordinate 9,628 of CAZUUP010000068.1, read as the reverse complement.
CCGCCGGCACCGGCGATCTATCCCACACCATTCCCACTGCTGCTACGACCGAGGGCGATGTGGCGGCGATCGGGCAGTTGCGGGAATTGTATGAAAGTCTGCGGCGTGAAGTGGCGAAGGTGATCATCGGGCAGGACCGGGTGATCGAGCAGTTGTTGATCGCGATCCTGTCGCGCGGGCACGCGTTGCTGATGGGGGTGCCGGGGTTGGCGAAGACGACGATGGTGCATGCGCTGGCGGAGGTGATGTCGCTGCAGTTCAACCGGATCCAGTTCACACCGGACTTGATGCCGTCAGACATCACGGGGACGGACATTTTGCAGGACACGGACCAGCCGGGGCGGCGGGCGTTTGTATTCGTGAAGGGGCCGATTTTTGCGAACATCGTGCTGGCGGATGAAATCAACCGGACGCCGCCGAAGACGCAGTCGGCTTTGCTCGAGGCAATGCAGGAGCACAAGGTGACGGCGAGCGGGAAGATTTTCGGGCTGCCGCAGCCGTTCTTTGTGCTGGCGACGCAGAATCCAATCGAACAAGAGGGGACGTATTCGCTGCCGGAGGCGCAGTTGGACCGGTTCATGTTTTTCATCCACGTGGAGTATCCGAGCCTGGAGGAGGAACGGCAGATTGCGCGGGCGACCACGGGTGGGGCGGCGCCGTCGTTGGGGAAGCTGATTTCCGGGGAGCAGGTCATGGCTTACCAGCAGTTGATCCAGCGGGTGCCGGTGCCGGATCATGTGTATGACGCCGCGGTGGACCTGGTGCGGATGACGCGTCCCAACGCGGAGGGGGTGCCGGCGTGGGTGAAGAAGTGGGTCACGTGGGGCGCGGGTCCGCGGGCGGTGCAGTATTTGATCCGCGGGGCGAAGGCGCACGCGGTGTTGCACGGGAGTTTTCTGGTGCGGATGGAGGACATCGAGGCGGTGGCCTTGCCGGTGTTGACGCACCGGATTCTGACGAATTTCCAAGCGCAGGCGGAGGGGATGACGAGTCCGAAGGTGGTGGAGCGGTTGCTGGCCGAACTGCGCGGAGGAGTGCAAGCGCGTGGCTGAGATTGCCAGTCCGAGTTTTCTGGATCCGCAGGTGCTGGCGCGGCTGCAGCATCTGCCGTTGGTGACGCGGTTTGCGATGGAGGGGAGCATCTCGGGGCATCACAAGAGCCCGCATCGCGGTTCGAGCGTCGAGTTTGCGGAGTATCGGAATTACGCGCCCGGGGATGACATCCGCCGGCTGGACTGGCGGGTGTTTGGACGGACGGACCGGTTTTACATGAAGGAGTTCGAGGCGGACACGAACCTGCGGTGTTACCTCGTGGTGGACATCAGCGCATCGATGGGTTTCGCCGGCCGGCACGGGCGGAAGTTCGACTACGCGCGGAAGCTGGCGGGGACGCTGGGTTATCTGGCGGTGCAGCAAGGGGACGCGGCGGGGTTGGTGTGTGCGGGGGAGAATCCGCCGGTGGAACTGCCGCCGCGACGCAATCCGGCGCATTTGCAGGAGATTTTCAACACGCTCGGACGCGTGGAGCCGGCGGGGCCAACGGGGTTGACGCAGGCGCTGCACGAACTGGCGGAGAAGGTGCGGCGGCGGGCGTTGGTGGTCGTGGTTTCGGATTTTTTCACGGAGGTCGAGCCGCTGCTGGGGGCGATCCAGCATCTGCGGTTTCAGAAGCATGATCTGGCGGTGTTCCAGTTGCTGGACCGGATGGAGAGTGATTTCAAGTTCGACCGGCCGGTGCGGTTTGTGGATCTGGAGAGCCCGTTCAGCATGGTGACGGAGCCGGCGATTGTGCGGGAGGAGTATCTGCGGGAGTTCAACCGGCATCGCGAGCGGCTGCGGGGTGGTTGCCTGGAGTATAATGCCGATTACCGGCAGGTGGTGACCGACGAGGATTATGAGCCGGTGCTGGCGGGGTTTCTCACCGAACGGGCGCAGGGTGCGGTGGGTGGGGGGCGGTGACGGGCATGGCACGCTGCCGCGATGCGATTGCTGGTCCAACCGAGGGTGGTCAAGCAGGCGCTGGCGGGCGCGAGCCTTTCGACCCTGGCGGCATGGCCGCGCCTGCTCGGCGGTCGGTCGGGGGATGATCCGGCGTGGTTCTTTGCCGGGGTGCTTTTTTGGGCGTCCGGCTGCCTGTGGGCGGCGGTGTTTGCGTGGCACGAGGAGTATGCGGGGCGTCCGGTTCTGGTGCTGCGCGTGCCGGCGCGGGATTGGCTGCTGGTGACGCTGGCGGCCGTGGCGGTGGCGGGGCTGTTTGCGATGACGCTGGATCCTTTGGGGCGGAGCCTGCGGCCAAAGGATTATCCGGCGAGCGCGGGAGCGTGGGTGGCACAGGCATTGTTCAATCTGGGCTTTGAGCAACTCTTCGGCTACCTCGCGCCTTTTGCCTTGTTCGTCCGGCTCGCGCGGTCGGTGGCGGTGGCGGCGACGGCGACCGTGGTGTTGCGGCTTTTCATGTTGTGGTTGCAGTCGGACGCGGCGCGTCTGGCGCCGTCCGCGACGGCGGTATTGATGCTCGCGGGCGGACGGGTGGTGATGACGGTGTTGATACTGTTGGTGTATTTGCGCGGGGGCTTGTTGCCGGTCTGGTGGGTGGGATTGCTGATGCAAGCACGGCATCTGATGGCGATGGAGCAGTCCGGGTGAAGCTGGCCGCAGCGATGCATTCTCGGCCCCGAATGGAATGCGATACTATGGCGAGGGATGAGCTGACGATAATCAGGGACGGCATGGGAATGACGGTGGCGGAATTGAAATGGCAGGGGCCGGGGTGGGGTGGCAGGGTTCAGGCAGTTGATGATATGGTGATTTGTTATGACCAAAGCGAGTGAATCGGATGGAAGTGGAACTTCGCCCGGGGCGGGAGGCGGATTGTCGCGGTTGACCTGGGTGCTGGTGGTGGGACTGGGGTTGGGATTGGCGGGGTTTATCTGGCTTAAACGGCGGGCGGTACCACCGCCGCCGGTGGTGGTGGCGCCGGTTGAGGTGCCGCGGGGTGAGCTGAACTTGGTTGAAGGGCGTTTGCGTCGGACGGGCGAGACGCAGGCTTTCACCGGTATCATGGTGGAGTTTTATCCGGGTGGCGGGCAGCGGCAGTCGCGGTCGGAAGTGTCGAACGGGGTTCTGCACGGCGTGTCGGAGGGGTGGTTTACCAACGGGGTGATGCAGGTGCGGGAGCCGTTTGTGCAGGGGGTGGCGCACGGAACGCGGAGCAAGTGGCACGCGAACGGGAAGCTCCAGTCCACGGCGGAAATTGTGTCGGGAAAGCTGCACGGGACGTTCCGGCGCTGGGATGAGAGCGGGGCGTTGACGGAGCAGATGGAGATGAAGAACGGGGTGGCGCATGGGTTGTCGCGTGCGTGGTTTCCGAGCGGGTTTTTGAAGGCCGAGGTGGAGATGGCGGACGGAAAGCCGGTGAAGCAGACTTTTTGGAAAGAAGGGGAGAAGCCGGGGGAGGCGTTGAAGGGAGACGGCGGCGGAACGGTGCCGCGGTAAAGGTGGGTGCGTGCGGCAACGAGGGGGTGGCGCGCCTCCGGGAAATTGCGCAAGTGGCCGCCAGTGGGCGGGGCGCCGAACCAGCAAGGTCCGTCGGACCGGGGCGGCGGTCTCGGCGGGAGTGGCGGTTGGGAACCGCCAGCGTCAAACCTGTTTGACGGTGCCCCAGTACACGTCGAGGCGTTTGGCGAGGAAGAGCTTGACGGCGCGAAGAAGGACCCGCGCTTCGAGGCGCTGGCCGGCGGCGGTAATTTCGGCAAGGGTGGCGCCGGGGCGGATGTTGAAGCTGCCTTGGGCAATGATCGGGCCTTCGTCGAGGTGCATGCTGACGAAATGGGCGGTGACACCGGCGATCTTCACGCCGTGTTCGTAGGCCTGACGGTAGGCTTGGGCGCCGGGGAAACTGGGGAGGAGGGAGGGGTGGATGTTGATGATCTTGTTCTTGTAGCGCCACACGAAGTTGGGCGAGAGGATCTTCATGAAGCGGGCGAGCACGACGAAGTCGGCCTCGTGTTTTTCGAGGTGTTCGAGGGCCTGGGCTTCCGCAGGGGCGCGCTCGTTCCAGGGGATGTGTGCGAAGGGAAGGCGATGGCGGCGGGCCAAGGGTTCGAGGTCGGTGTGGTTGGAGAGGATGAGGACGGGTTCGGCGCGGGCAAGCTGGCGGGCCTGACAGGCGGCCAGCAGGGCGGCGAGGCAATGGGTCTCGCGGGTGACGAAGATGGCCATGCGCTGCCGCCGGTGCGGTTCGGTGAAGCGGATTTTGATTTCCATCGCCAGGCTGCCGGCGAGCGCCGCGAGGCCCGAGGTGACGTTTTCGCGGTGAAAATCGCGGGCGCGCCAGGAGGCTTGGAGGGTCATGCTGAACTGACCGCGGGTGACCTGTTCCTCGAGGCCTTCGATGTTGGCCTTTTGCTCGAAGAGAAAGCTGGTGACACGGGCGATGACGCCGGTTTTGTCGCGGCCGATGACGGTGATGGTGGCGAAATGTTTCATGCGCGGCGGGACGGTAAACGCCGGGCGGCGGGCGCAAAGCTCAAAGTGAAGCGCTTGGGAAACGGTTCCTTGCGGGTAGTAGGCGGTGGGCGGTGGCGCTGGATGTCATGGCGGCACGAATGAGTCGTGCGCGTGCCGGAGGATCGCGGGGATGGTCTGCCCTCCGGGGAAGCCCTCGTCTGGCGGTGAATTTTCTTGAGGTGCCGGCGGGTGGGCGACGGAGGTGAAACGGGCCGCGGGCCGGTCCCGAACGGACCGGTGTCTGGCCTTGTTCCCGGCCGCCCGATTTGCGGAATCGGGACTCAAGTTTGATCGAGTCGATACGTGACGCCTCCTTTGTCGCTGACCATCAGTTGCCCGGTCTGCTGGAGGTGTTCAATCAGGGTTTCGGCGTCGGTGTCGCCGAACTTTTTGCCGAGGTGGGCGCGGAGGTAGTTGGCTAGTTTTTTTCGCGTCTTGGGTCGGACGGTGGCGGCTTTGCGGATGAGGTCGAGTGCGACGGCGGCGGGGGTGGAGTCGAGCGGGGCGGCGGAGTTGACGGAGGGGACGGACGACTGGCTTTGAGGCTGGGGCTGAGACTTCGAGGTCGCCGCGGTGGGGGCAAGATTGAGGGTTGCGAAGCCGTCGTGGCGCCGCACCTGAAGACCCTGGGTCCGCAGGTGCTCGATGAGCGGGGTGAAGCCGTTGTCGCGGGAGACGATGTGAAACCGGCCGGCCGGGTCGGCGGCGATCGCGCGGCCGAGGTAATAGACCAGTGCGAAGTCGAGGGCGTTTTTGCCGGCGGATGCGAGGCGCACAAGAAATACCGAACCGGCGTGCTGAAGCATTTTTTCGACAAGGGCGACGTCGAGCTTGGTTTGCCGGGGGCCGACGAGCAGCGTGAAGCTGACAGAGGGCGCACCCACGATGGCAAGGTCGATTGCGGGGATGTTCTCGAAGTCAACGAAGACATGATCAACCGTGGCGACAGGGGCAGGGAGATTGCTGAGCATGGGCGATGGGGGGATGTGGGGCGGTTGTCGGGGGACGCTACCGGGGGCGGAGAACGGTGTAAATCGCCGCCTTGGAAATTGTCAGCGGCAATTCTGTCCAACGAATGCGTGGTTACGAAGCGCCTCGCGGTGCCGGGTGACGGGTGCCGCGACTGGAATCGCGGTGAGGTCCTTCACTCAAGGCCCCGATGGCACCCCGCGCCCTGCCTAAAACACCCCGGAAGGCGTTCCGTTGGTCAGGTGCGGCTCTGCGGCATGGATCGAGGTTGTGGAGCATCCGTGTTCCGCATCGAAGCGCACGAAATCCTTGTAAACATAGGCCGCGCTTGCCTCTGCAAATTCTCATGTGGCAATTGGGGATTTCGCCTTCCGCCTTGCTCCGGACAGCCACCCCGGCCAGACTCCAATCGACTTCCACGGAGCACTGAATCAAACCATGGCCCGGGCCAAACATGAAAACGGCGGTTCAAGCGCCTTCGCCACCTCCCGCCCGGGCGTTTGCTGCGTCCTGACACCGCTCCTGTCTCCGGCTTTCAGCCCGGGCGGCAGGTTTGTGGCCGCAGTGCGCTCGGGGGCCGGGCGCAAGGGACCGCAGGGCGATTTGAATGCCGCGCCGCCTTTTTGCCAATGACGCCCGAAGAAAAAGCACGGCAGGAGATCGACGCGCAACTCACCAAGTGCGGCTGGGTTGTCCAAACGAAGGATAAAATCAATCTCTCAGCCTCCCGTGGCGTCGCCGTTTGCGAGCTTTCCTTCAAGACCGGCGAACCCGATTACACCCTGTTCGTAGACGGCAAAGCCATCGGCACGGTCGAGGCCAAGCCGGCGGGCGTGACCCTCACCAGTGTCGAAGAACAATCCGCCAAGTATGTGGCCGGTGTGCCGTTCGGGTTGCCGTATTGGCGGTCGCCCCTGCCGTTCAGCTATGAAGCCACCGGCCAGGAAACGCGGTTCACCAACCGGCTTGATCCGGAGCCGCGCAGCCGCAACGTCTTCACGTTCCATCGTCCCGAGACCTTGCTCGCCTGGGTCCAGCAGGAAAAACAGCTCGCCCAACGCCTGCGCGAAATGCCGCCGCTGCCGGTCGGATTGCTTTGGCTCGCGCAGATCGAAGCGATCACCGGTCTGGAAAAATCCTTCGCCGCCGGCCTCCTTCGCGCCCTCATCCAGATGGCCACCGGTTCCGGTAAAACCTACACCGCCGTCAATTTTATCTATCGCCTGCTAAAATACGCCGGCGCGCGCCGTGTCCTCTTTCTCGTGGATCGCGGCAATCTCGGTCGGCAGAGCCTCAAGGAATTTCAGCAGTTCGTCTCCCCCGTGAACAACTACAAGTTCACCGAGGAATACATCGTCCAGCATCTTACCGGTAACACGCTCGACAAATCCGCCCGCGTCGTCATCGGCACGATCCAGCGCATCTATTCCATGCTCAAAGGCGAGACGGAAACCGCCGCCGATCTCGACGACCTGCCGATTGAAAGTCTGGAATCCGTGGGGCAGGCCCTCACCCGGCCTGCCGGCCACCCTCTCCCATCCGATGGGAGAGGGGCTGGGGGTGAGGGTGCTCTGTTCAACCAGCCCGTCCCGGTGGAGTACAATCCCGCGTTCCCCATCGAGGAATTTGATTTCATCGTCACCGACGAATGCCATCGCTCCATCTACAATCTCTGGCGGCAGGTGCTGGACTATTTTGACGCCTCGCTCATCGGCCTCACCGCCACGCCGTCCAAGCAGACCTTCGGTTTCTTCCAGCAAAACCTCGTGATGGAATACAACCACGAGAAAGCCGTCGCCGATGGCGTGAATGTCGGCTGCGACATCTACCGCATCAAAACGCAGATCACCGAGGGCGGCTCAAAGGTCGAAGCCGGCCTCTGGGTGGACAAACGCGACCGCCAGACGCGCAAGGTGCGCTGGGAACAGCTCGACGAAGTCCTCGCCTACGACGCCAGCGACCTCGACCGCGACGTCGTCGCCACCGACCAGATTCGCACCGTGCTGGAAACGTTCCGCGACAAGGTGTTCACCGAGATGTTTCCGGGCCGCACCGACCTGCCCAAGACGCTCATCTTCGCCAAGGACGACACCCACGCCGACGACATCGTCCGCCTCTGCCGCGAGGTGTTCGGCAAGGGCAACGACTTCTGCCAGAAAATCACCTATCGCACCGGGTTCACCCGCATCCCGGTCGGCAAGAAGCTGGTGGATGGCAAGGAAATCGAGGTGTTCAAATGGGAACGCACCGCCAGCCTGACGCCGGAACAAATCCTCAGCGCCTTCCGCAACAGCTACAATCCGCGCATCGCCGTCACCGTGGACATGATTGCCACCGGCACGGACATCAAGCCGCTGGAAATCGTCTTCTTCATGCGCAGCGTGGCGTCCAAGAATTTCTTCGAGCAGATGAAAGGCCGCGGCGTGCGCGTGGTGTCCGACACCGAGATGGAACAGGTCAACCCCGGCGTCAAACGCAAGACCCGCTACCTCATCGTGGATGCCGTGGGCGTGACCGAACGCGTGCACACCGAATCCCGCCCGCTGGAAAAGAAACCCACCGTCAGCTTCGACAAACTCCTCGATGCCGCCGCGCTGGGCACGACCGAAGTCGCCGCAGTCGAGTCTCTGGCCGGACGCCTCATCCGCCTCGAACGCCGCTTCGATACCGAGCTGGAAGCCGAGGTGGTCAAAACCGCCAAAGGCCAGACCCTCTCCCAGATTTCCAAAGCCATGCTCGCCGCCATCGATCCCGACGAAATTCTCGCGCAAGCCAAAGCTGACCTGGTGGGGCGAGCGTCCTCGCGAGCCGAAGTCACCTACACCGAACCCACCGCCAAAGAAATCGCCGAAGTCCGTGACCTCCGTGTCAAACAGGCGTTAGCACCGTTGGCTTCCAACCCCGACCTCCGCAACCTGCTCAAGAAAATCGCAAAGGCCGCCGAGCAAACCATCGACATCATCTCGCAGGACACCCTGATCTACGCCGGTCCGGCCCAAGCCAGCACTCAGATGAATGCCGGGACTGCAAAGTCCTTCCGCGATTACATCGAGCAACACAAGGCCGAGATCACCGCGCTCCAGTTGCTCTACTCGCGCCCCTACAAACAGCGGCTCACCGAACCGATGCTCAAGGAACTGGAGAAGAAACTCCGCGATCACCATGCCGCCTGGACCGAGGATAATCTCTGGGCAGCTTGCGCTGCGGCGAATCCGGGCAAGGTCAAAGGCCGCTCGCAGGCCGGACGCTTCGCCGACCTCGTCGCGCTCGTCCGCTTTGCGCTGGAACAACAGCCCGTGCTCGAACCTTTCGCTGAATCCGTCACCACGCGCTTCAACGAATGGCTCATGGACAAGGCCAAGGCCGGTGTGAAATTTGACGCCGACCAACTCGCCTGGCTCAACCTCATCCGCGACCACATCGCCACCAGCTTGAGCATCGAGCCGGACGATTTCGATTATGCGCCGTTCAGCCAGCGCGGCGGATTGGGAAAAGCGCATCAACTTTTCGGCGAGCAACTGCCCAAGCTGCTCGATGAACTCAACGAGGTGCTCGCGGCATGAGTGCGAATGACGAGCTTCCGCGCGAGTGGCGACAGACTACGGTGGATGAAAGTATCAAGATCATCGACTATCGTGGACGGACACCACCGTTCGATGGCACGGCCATTCCTCATTTGCGATCACAGAATGTAAAATCTGGGCGCATTGTCTGGAACGATTTGGCTTATGTCTCTGAAGGCACTTATTCCGCCTTCATGACGCGCGGAATTCCGCAAACCGGCGACATCCTTTTCACTACCGAAGCACCGCTTGGAGAAGTCGCTCCCGTCCCTGAGCAACGGTTCTCGGTAGCACAACGAATTATGGTTTTGCGACCATCGCCTGAGATTTGGTCGCCGCACTTTCTAATGTATCAGTTGATGTCTCCGGAGGTTCAAGCGCGAATTCGTCGGAAGGGAACAGGCTCGACGGTAACCGGCGTGGCCGCACGCAATTTCAAGCCTCTAACATTACGAGTAGCACCACTCCCCGAACAGCGGCGGATAGTGGCGGAGATTGAGAAGCAATTCACGCGGCTGGAGGCGGGGGTGGCGGCGTTGCGGCGGGTGCAGGCCAACCTCAAACGCTACCGCGCCGCCGTCCTCAAA
>CAZUUP010000067.1:7681-15515 GCA_964623105.1 uncultured Akkermansia sp. | reverse complement strand
GGGGCAGGGAGGTCGGTGAAGCGATGTTGTTTACCCCCTCTCCCTGGCCCTCTCCCCGCTCGTCCCTTGCGGGGAGAGGGTGAGGGGAAGCGGTGGACGGGGGCGCGGATTGATTGGGGGAGTTCGTGGGGAGGGAGATTTTCGCGCCGGCGTAGATGCAGCCAGAGGAGACGTGGGCCCAGGGGATTTCGGCGGCGGCGCAGGCGTGGGCGATGGTCTGGGGGAGGAGGGTGTTGCCGAGGAGGGTGTCGGCGCGGGCGGTTTCGCAGGCGTCAACGTTGGGTTTGCCGGTGAAGCCGGCGGCGTTAATGACGAAGGTGGGGCGTTGGCGGCGGAGGTGGGGGAGGAGGAGGTCGAAGCGGGTGTAGTCAAGCTGGGCGCGGGAGAGGGTGGTGAAGGGGGTGCGGCGGCGATGAAGTTCGGTGGCGAAGGCGCTGCCGATGTAGCCGGTGGCTCCGAGGAGGAGAATCATGGGGGAAGGATGAATTAGGAGGGATGAATTATGAAGGGGAGCCGGGCTGGGCTTGGAGGCGGCGGGCTTCGGCGACGACGCCGGAGAGGTAGTCGCGGTATTCGCAGTTGGGCATGCGGCTGATGGTGGTGGCGAGGGCGGCGAGGGTGAGGAAGCCGCGGCGGTAGGCGGCTTCCTCGGGGCAGCCTACTTTGATGCCCTGGCGTTTCTCGATGGTTTGGACGTAAGCGGAGGCTTCGTGGAGGCTGCTGGACGTGCCGGCGTCGAGCCAGGCGAAGCCGCGGGCGAGGCGGCAGACGCGCAGGGCTTTGCGGCGGAGGTAAACGTTGTTGACGTCGGTGATTTCGAGTTCGCCGCGGGCGGAGGGTTGGAGGGCGCGGGCGATGGCGACGACTTCGTTGTCGTAGAGGTAGAGTCCGGGGACGGCGTAGTTGCTGCGGGGTTGTTTGGGCTTTTCCTCGATGGAGATGGCCTGGCCGTGGGAATCGAATTCAACGACGCCGTAGCGTTCGGGGTCGTTGACATGGTAGCCGAAGATGGTGGCGCCAGCGGTGAAGTCGGCGAAAGCGCGGGCAAAGGTGTCGCCGCCGTAGAAGATGTTGTCGCCGAGGATGAGGGTGACGGGGTCGCGGCCGATAAAAGTGTCGGCGATGAGGAAGGCTTGGGCGATGCCGGCGGGCTTGGGTTGCTCGCGATATTCAATGGTGACGCCGAAAGCCGAGCCGTCACCCAGGAGTTGGCGGAAGCGGGGCAGGTCGTGGGGCGTGGAGATCAGGCAGAATTCGCGAACGCCGCTCTCGATGAGGGTGGTGAGCGGGTAATAGACCATCGGTTTGTCGTAAACCGGCTGGAGCTGTTTGCTGGCGACGAGGGTGAGGGGGTAGAGCCGTGAACCGGCGCCGCCAGCGAGGATGATGCCTTTCATGGATATTTCACACGGAACGGACAACGAGGGGAGATTGGGTGGGGAAGCTCAAAGTTCAAAGCTCAAAGCTCAAGGAAAGGGCCAAGCTGCCAAGCTGCCAAGGTGGAAGCGGGATGGTCGATGGCCAAAGAGACAGGCGGAGAAGGGGGGCGAAGGGGCATTTTTTGAGGCTTTGGGGCGGGGTTATTTTTTGCCGAGCAATTCGAGAACGGCGGCGGTGAGTGTTGTAACGCCGGTCTTGATGGTGGGCTCGGGGGCGGGGGCAAAGATGTTGGAGTGCAGGGAGGGGAGGGATTTGCCGGTCTTGAGAGAGTCGCGGACGACTTCGGGGTTCACGGCGCCGAGCCAGAAGATCGAGATGGGTATTTTGTCTTCGGTGCGGCCGTAGCGGGAGAAGTCTTCGCCGCCCATGACGGGTTTGCGGGGGAGGACGTTGCCGGGGCCAAGCCAGGTTTGGAAGACGGTGGTGAGGCGGCGGGTGAACTCGGGGTGGTTGTAGGTGGCGGGTGTGAATTCATCGCCGATTTTTACGACGGGAACGCGGTCTTCGGGCAGGCCGGCGGCGAGGGCGAGGCCGCGGGTGATGCGGCGGACGGCGGCGATGTTTTTCTCGCGAACTTCGTCGGTGAAGGAGCGGAGGGTGAGTTGAAGGCGGACCTCCTCGGGAATGATGTTGTGCTTGGTGCCGCCGTGGATGGAGCCGACGGTGACGACGGCGGGTTCGCCGGGAGCGACTTCGCGGCTGACGATGGTCTGGAGGGCGAGAATAATCTGGGCGGCGAGCACAATCGGGTCACGGGTGGCGTGAGGAAACGCGCCGTGTCCGCCGATGCCGCGGATGGTGATGTCCACGGAATCGACGTTGGCCAGGGCATAGCCTTCGATGTAGCCGACGGTGCCGGCGGGTTGATCGGCGGCGACGTGGAGTGCGAGGCAGTGGTCGGGCTTGGGAAAACGGGTGAAGAGTCCGTCAGCGAGCATGGCTTTGGCGCCGCCGCCGCGTTCCTCGGCGGGTTGGCCGATCAGGACGAGGGTGCCTTGCCAGCTGTCCTTGAGGGACTGGAGAACGCGGGCGGCACCGGCGAGCGCGGTCATGTGGATGTCGTGGCCGCAGGCGTGCATGGTGTGGACTTCGTTGCCCTCGGCGTCGGTGACGCGGTGCTGGCTGGCGTAGGGCAGGCCGGTCATCTCCTTGACGGGCAGACCGTCGAGATCGGTGCGGAGGAGGACGGTGGGGCCGGGGCCGTTCTTGAGGACGGCGACCAAGCCGTGGCCGCCGACGTTGGTGGTGACCTGATAGCCGGACTGGCGGAGTTCGGCGGCGAGGCGGGCGGCGGTCTGGGCTTCGTAGAAGGAGAGTTCGGGGCGGGCGTGAAGTTCCTTGTAGAGGTCAAAGAGGGAAGGGTATTCGGCGGCGATACGGCTTTGGGCGCGGGCGGTCAGCGGGTGGGGTTCGGCGGCGAGGAGCGGGTGGAGGGTGAGGGCGAGGGCAACTGTGAGCAGGGTTTTCATGGGTGGCTGAGGTGGCGCGGCGGAATGGATGGGTGGGGATGCTTGATTGCGGTGAATCGCGATTGGCAGAAAGTGAAGTTCAACGTGTTGATGGTGCGCGAAGCGTAGTGATTCGGGGAAGTTTGAAAAGCAGGTAATGGTCGTTTGGGCGATGTGCGGTGCGCGACGCCCGGGAGGTGTGCGTGAAGCGGAGCCGGTGACACTGTGTGGTTGCCAGTCGCGCAGGGTGCGGGAAGGCCGGATGATCGTGGTGAGCGCGGGTCGGAAGATCTCCACCCGGAGTCCGGCGTTGGCATTGCTGGGTGCTGCCGATGGACCGTGTGAACGCGGAACTTGGAATGAGGGCCGTCGCGGCACGGGTGGTCTGCGGGCCGGTCGCCGCGCCTTTTGGGCGGTGTTTTTAGCGCCCAAGGCTGGCTTGACCGGGGGCAAGTCTGCTGGGAGAAACAGGCATGAACAAATGGCTTTGGGCGGCGGTGACATTGCTGGCGGGCGGAGGCTGGGCAGGCGCGGAGGATTATGTCGTACACTCGTTCCGGAAGCAGACGTTGACGACGAATTTTGTCGCTGAGGGAGCGCACTACGGGGACTTCAACAAGGACGGGAAAATGGACGTTGTGGCGGGCCCGTATTTATGGATGGGGCCGGAGTTCACGGAGCGGCGGGAGTTCACGGCGCCGGCGGCCAAGCCTTATGATCCGGCGAAAGGGTATTCGGATTATTTCCTGACGTACGTTCATGATTTCAATGGCGACGGGTGGGCGGACATCCTGGTGTATAGCTGGCCGGGGAAGGAGACGGCGTGGTTCGAGAACCCGAAGAACGCGCCGGGGATGTGGAAGCGGCATGTGATCTTTGACGTGACGGACAATGAGTCGCCGCAATTGGGGGACATGAATGGGGACGGGCGTCCGGAGTTGATCTGTCACACGGGCGGGCGGTTGGGCTATGCGGAGCTGGACTGGAGCGATCCGACGAAGCCGGCGCGGTTCCGGGCGATCTCGCCGGAGGACAAGAAAAAGTATTTCCGGTACACGCACGGGTATGGGTTCGGGGACCTGACGGGCGACGGGCGACCGGAGATCTTGGAGCGGGATGGCTGGTGGGAGCAGCCGGGAGAGGCGGGAAAGGATGGTTTGTGGAAATTTCATCCGGTGCCTTTTGCGCCGCCGGGATTGCGGGGCGGCGGGCAGATGCTGGTATATGACGTGAACGGGGACGGGTTGGCGGATGTGATCACGAGTTGGGATGCGCACGGTTACGGGCTGGCGTGGTATGAGCAGGTGCGGAGCGACGGGCAGATCAAGTTTCGGGAGCACGTGATCATGAACAACAAGCCGGAACACAATCGTTACGGGGTGAAGTTCTCGCAGTTGCACTCGCAGTTTCTGGCGGACATGGACGGGGACGGGGTGCTGGACCTGGTGACGGGCAAGCGGTTCTGGGCGCACGGACCGGCGGGGGATGCGGAGCCGAATGCACCGGCGGTTTTGTACTGGTTCCAGCTCAAGCGCGGGGCGGATCGGGCGGTTGATTTTGTGCCGCACCGAATCGACGACAATTCAGGTGTCGGCACACAGGTGACGGTGGGCGATGTTTCCGGACGAGGCCTGCCGGACGTAATTGTCGGAAACAAGAAGGGTGTCTTCGTGTTCCAGCACGAGGCGAAGAAAGTGAGCCGGGACGAGTGGATGAAGGCGCAGCCCGTGCCGGTCGCCAGATAGGGCGCCGGACGCACCGGCTGGAACTGGCAAAGAGTCAGGAGCGGGGCGGGGACTCGGCAGCGGTGCGGCAGGCGTCGGCGACTTGGGCGAGGGTTTCGAGGAAGTGGTTGCGGGCGGGTTCGGGAACGCTGGCGAGGACGGTGGACTGGAGTTCGAGGGCGATTTCGCGCAGTTCGGCGAACTTGGCCTTGCCGGCGGGTTTGAGGCGGATGCGGTAGGCGCGGCGGTCGCTTTCGTGGGGTTTGCGGCTGAGCCAGCCGGTGGTTTCCATGCGTTCGAGGAGGGAGGCGATGGTGTTGGGATCGCTGCTCATCAGGTGGGTGAGTTCGCGCTGGGTGATGCCCTTGGGGTTGCTCTCCGAGAGGGTGCGGAGAACGGTGAACTGGTCGGGGGTGGCACCCTTGAGGGCGATGCGCCGGCGGAAGGCTTGATTAAGACCGTACCACGCGCGGCGCAGGAGAACGGGAAGGCGGCGGGGTTCGGGCCGGGGCGGCGGGGTGGGGGCGGTTTTGGGCATGACGCAGGGGAGACAAATGATACGTGTAGGTATTATTTTGGTTGCAAACCGGGTTGAGGTGTAGAATGCTCGCGGCGTCCTTGAAAGAAAATTTGTGTTGGGTTTCGGGTCCCATTTGCTAGAGATCACTGAATCAGCCACGACGACAAGCCAACCGCATGAAAGCATCCTCCTCGAAAATCTCCCTCACGGCAGCGCTGCTGCTGGCGGCGTGCGCCGCCGATCTTTCCGCTGCGACCACGGGCTGGCTGAGCTGGCGCGGACCGGCGCAGAATGGCAACTCGAAGGAGACGGGACTGCCCGACAAGATTGTTACCAAGGAGGCGCTGTGGACGGCGGATTTCCCGGGGCAGTCAACGCCGGTGATTGCCGACGGGAAGTTGTACATAGTGGGTTATCTCGGAGACGGGCCGGATTTGCAGGAAGGGGTGACTTGTTTCGACGCGGAAACGGGACAGAAGCTGTGGGAGCGCCGGTATAGTGATTTCCTCAGCGACACAATTTACCTGCGCTACGCGACTTCGAGCCCGACGATTGATCCGGAAACGGGCAACGTGTACATGCAAGGGACACAAGGGATTTTGGCGGCTTTTACGGCGGACGGGAAGCCGCTCTGGTCGCATTCGATGATGGAGAAGTTCGGGCGGCTGACGTTCCCAAACAGCCGGACGGCGTCGCCGGTGATTGATGGCGATTTGGTCATCGCCCGGGGCATCACGGCGAACTGGGGCGCGCAGGGGCCAGCGGGGGATCGGTTCTATGCTTTTGACAAACGGACCGGCGAGTTGGTGTGGGCGTCCAGCCCGGGGGATCGTCCGCGAGACAATTCGTTTTCGCATCCGTATCTCACCTGGTTCAAGGGAATGCGGGTCTTCATCGCCGCCACGGGTGACGGGAGCGTGGTGTGCGTGAATGCCCGGACGGGTGACGCGCTGTGGCGGATACCGATCTTCAAGGCGGGGATCAACGCGACGGTGAATGTGCATAACGGGGACAAGGTGGTGGTGATTTACGGAACGCCTTATGAGCCCGGGCAGATGGTGTGCCTGAAAATTCCGGATGTGTTGCCGGCAGCCGGAACGGCAGGGCCGGTGGTGGTGGAGCGGCAAACGGTGGAAATCTGGTCCACTCCGGAGATTTCGACTTCGACAAGTTCACCAATCCTGGTGGGAGACCGGGTGTTCGTGGTGGCGGAAAAGGGCGACCTTTGCTGCGTGGATGTGAACACGGGCAAGATTTTCTGGCGATTGAAGCTGGGGATTGAGCAGCGGAATGCCTGTCCGTTTTATGCGGACGGGAAGCTCTATATTCCCATGCTGGACGATCCGGCTTCGAAGGCCGCAGGAGAGGGCGAGGCAGGTGCGACGGGTGCGTTCTATGTGATCAAGCCGTCGGACGAGAAGGGCGAGATCCTGAGTCATGTGGCACTGGAGGGCCGGTGCTTTGGAACACCGGTGGCGTACAACGGGAAGGTGTACGTACAGACCACTCGGAAGGTTTACTGTTTCGGCAAGAAGGGTGCCAATCCGGGGTTGCCCGCGGCACCGGAGCCGGAGAAGTGGCCCGCGCCCGGGCCGGCGACGCAATTGCAGGTGATTCCGTCGGAAGTTCTGCTGCATCCGGGCGAGAGCGCGTCGTTCCGGATTCGCAAGCTGGACGCGAAGGGGTTCTTGGTCGAAGACGTGAAAGATGTGGCGGCCGCACGGTGGACCAACTTCATTCCGGCGACAGCCAAGGTGCGGGCGTTGATGAAGGGGGCTTTCAATGCTGAGGGCAAGCTGGTGGCGGCTCCGGATTTGGAACCGTCGGCCGGGGCGTATGAGGCGACGCTCGGCGATCTGAAAGGCTATATTCGGGGGCGGGTGTTGCCGGGCCTGCCGATCAAACAAGATTTTGAAGGCTTCAACATCGCCGAGAAACACGAGACCGAGGAGAACACGGTTTTTGCCTACCCGCCGCTGTCGTGGATCGGGGCTCGGTTCAAGTTTGAGGTGCGGGACAAGGAGGGGACGAAGGCGCTGACAAAGACGATCGACAACAAGTTCTTCCAGCGGGGCACGGTGTTCATCGGCGATGCGGAGATGAAGAATTATACGATCCAGGCGGATGTTTTCAGCGATGGGAACAAACGCAAAATGTCCGAGGTCGGATTGATTTGCCAAAGGTACCTGGTGGTGTTGAAGGGCAACGATCAGAAGCTGGAAATCAATTCGAACCTTGAACGGTTGCGGGTTCCGGCGGTGGATGCGCCTTCGAACTTCAAGTGGTCTGCCAACACTTGGTATCGGTTGAAGGCGCGAGTGGATGTCGCTGCGGACGGCTCGGGTGTGGTGCGCGCCAAGGCGTGGAAGCGCGATGAGGCTGAACCCGCCGCATGGACGATCGAGGTTCCTCACAAGCATGCGCACGCTAGCGGGTCGCCGGGTTTGTATGGCTTCGCGCCCCAGGAAATGCGCGTTTACATCGACAACGTCCTGGTGACTCCGAATTGAGCGGGAGAAACGGCGAACGACGTTGAGTTCAAGGCAGTCAGTGCCAGTGCAGAAATCTAAAACAAAAAATCCGATGAAACATCTACCCCTTGTCACGGCGGCCCTGGCGGCTTGCGGACTTATCACGTGGACTGGCTGCCAACCCGAGACCAAGGCGCCCCCCGCGCCGGCGCCGAAGGCTGAAATCAAGAC
>CAZUUP010000067.1:0-7581 GCA_964623105.1 uncultured Akkermansia sp. | reverse complement strand
AGCGGTGGTGGCGCAACAGAACAATGGCGGCGACTGGCCGCAGTGGGGCGGGAATGACCCGGGCCGGAACATGTATTCGCCAGCGAAGGGGTTGCCAGACCGGTTCGAGACCGGCAAGCGCAAGGCTGGCACGGAGGATTTCGACCTGGCGACGGCGAAGAATGTGAAGTGGGTGGCAAAGCTGGGCTCGCAGAGCTATGGCAACGCGACCATCTCGGGGGGACGGGTCTTCGTGGGTACGAACAACGATTCGCCGCGCGATCCGCAGCATCAGGGCGACCGCAGCA
Organism: uncultured Akkermansia sp.; assembly: GCA_964623105.1. GTDB lineage: Bacteria > Verrucomicrobiota > Verrucomicrobiia > Limisphaerales > BJHT01 > BJHT01. The sequence continues at coordinate 7,294 of CAZUUP010000067.1, read as the reverse complement.
TCCTCATGTGCTTCGACGAAAAGTCCGGGGAGTTTCTCTGGCAGCTCGTGGTTCCCAAGCTGGCATCTGGCAAGGTGAATGACTGGGAGAATCTTGGATTGCTGGCCGCGCCGACCGTGGAGGGTGACCGGGTATATGTGGTTACAAGCCGGTGCGAAGTGCTGTGTCTGAGCGTACACGGACTGGCGAAAGGAAACGTGGGACCGTTTACCGACGAAGCCGGTTATGTGGCCGGGCCGGGCAAGCCCAAGGCAAAGGTTGGACCGAAGGATGCGGACATCATCTGGCGCTACGACATGATGGATGAACTGGGGGTCTTTCCGCACAACGCGTCGAACTGTTCCGTGCTGATTGTCGGTGACACGGTCTATGTTTGCACGTCGAACGGACAGGACTGGACGCACTCGAACATCCCGTCGCCGTTGTCTCCGAGCCTGGTGGCGTTGGACAAGAAGACGGGCGCGCTGGTGGGCGAGGACGAGGCGAAGATCGGGCCGCGGATTTATCACGGGCAATGGAGTTCGCCCTCGACCGGCAAGGTCAATGGCAAGGATCTGGTGTTCTTCGGCGGCGGAGACGGGGTGTGCTACGCATTTGATTCGAAGCCGGTCAAGGACGGGGACAGCAGTTTCCTGAAGAAGACTTGGTGGTATGATTGCAACCCGCCCGAGTACAAAGTGAAGGACGGCAAGCCGATCAAGTATCCGGCGGCGGACGGACCGAGTGAAATCAACTCGACGCCGGTGTTCTACAAGAACCGGGTGTATGTGGCCACAGGGCAGGACCCTGAACACGGCGAAGGTGTGGGCATGCTGACTTGCATCGATGCGACCAAGACCGGGGACATCACCAAGACCGGCACCATCTGGAAGTACGACAAGATTCACCGGAGCATTTCGACTGTGTCAATTGATCCGGACAGCGGCTTGTTGTTCGTGGGCGACTTCTCCGGCTTCGTGCATTGCCTGGATGCCGAGACGGGCAAGGTCTATTGGGTGCACGACATGAAGGCGCACATGTGGGGCAGCACGCTGGTGGCGGACGGGAAAGTTTACGTGGGCGATGAAGACGGCGACTTGGTGGTGCTCGCGGTGGCCAAGGAAAAGAAGATTCTCAGCGAGGTGAACCTCGGCGCTCCGGTTTACTCGACGCCGGTGGTGGCCAACGGGGTGGTTTACATTGCCAGCAACACCCACCTGTTTGCCTTCCATGATTCAGCCAAAGCGGCGCCTGCGAAGCCGTGAGCGTGTGGCGGGAAGGAATGACTGAATTTGCCCGTCCTCCCGGCAGAAAAAGTGAAAGACAGTGCGAAGCTCATGCTGGAATTTGGCCAAGCCTCCGGTTGTGCTTTGTTGAACATGAATCCGTTGACCGGCCGGTTTTGCCGGTCAAGTAATCTCAAACTCGATTAACCAACATCTCACCATGCCCATCCCCACCGTTTCCCCAGAACTCGTCGCCAAAGCCAAGGCCGAACTTGATGCCCACCTGCGCGAGATCATTCACTGGCATTTCAGCCCCGAGACCGGCAGTCCGTTTTGGCTGGCGTGGGCCCAGAAGAATTTCGATCCGCGCAAGGAAATCACCCGGTTCGAAGACATGCTCAAGTTTCCTCATTTCGCCGACGAATCGCTGCGCGACGAACAGCCGGATGTATGGGTGCCGGCCCAGTTCAAGGGCAAGCCGTACAATATTTTCGAGACTGGCGGCACCACCGGGATGCCCAAGCAACGCATCGGCTGGAATGACTACAAGGTCGATTACTCGGAGTTCAGCGAGAAGATTTCCGATGCCCATTTCCCGCGCGGAGGCGCGTGGTTGATGATGGGGCCGACCGGCCCACGCCGGCTGCGGCTTGCCATCGAGCACCTTGCCAATGTCCGCGGCAGTTCGTGCTACTTCATCGACCTCGACCCCCGCTTCGTGAAAAAGCTGCTGTCGAACAAGCAGTTCGACATTGCCAAGCAATACATGGCGCACGTGGTGGACCAGGCGACGCTCATTCTCAAGCATCGCAAGGTCAGCGGTCTCTTTACGACGCCCAAGTTGCTCGAAGCCATTGCGGAAAAGGTCAACCTCTGGGACGCCGGAATCCGCGGCGTGTTTTGCGGCGGTACGTCGATGAAGCCGCAGGAAGTGCGCTTCATCGTCGAGGAATTGTTGGAGAATCGCATCGGCTTCTATCCTACCTACGGCAATACGCTGATGGGTCTGGCTGCCAGTGTGCCGCTTCAGCCTGAGGATAACTTCAGCGTAACCTACTACGCGCCCCAGCCCCGCGCCGTGCTCCGCGTCGTGAACCCGAACAAAACCGACGAAACCGTGCCGTATGATACCTGGGGCCGGGTCGAACTTACCACGCTGACCAAGGAGTTTTTCTGCCCGCGATTCCTCGAACGTGACGAGGTCATCCGGCGTGCCCCACGCCCGCCGTATGCCTGGGATGGCGTTGGCGACGTGCGGCCGTTTGGGGCGATGGAAAAGAACATTGTCGAAGGGGTTTATTGAGCGATTTCGCACGCGGGAGGATTTGGGTCATACTCGGCGCGATGAAAGACGAACGACCAACCTTGGCCGCAAAACTGGGCACCACGGCGCATCTCTCGCCGTTGTTGCGCAAGGCGGCACGGTTGGGTTTGCAGGCGGAAGGCCTCCAAACTTTGGCGGTGCAACGCGGCTGTCGGCATTATTCGAGCGGCGAAGAACCACCCGTTCCGTTGGTATCCGAGGCGCAGTTGTCGAATGAGGAACTGGCGGTGGCGCTGCTGTGTGTGGCCTTGCCCTACGATCCGCATGCCATCCGTTGCGGTGCTGCCATGCTGGGTGCGGATGGAAATTCGCCGCTGCGTTTGATTCAACTGGCGATTCAGGAACGGAGCGTCGCGCCGGTTCGATATGTGGCCGAGTGCGGTCGGAAGTTTGAACCAGACAACCGGTTTTGGAGCGAGATTCTGGCCGGGCTTCCGCAATCGGCGGAGCCGCAGTCAGGCGTGTTCCCGCATCCGACGCGTTTTGTGGCGATGACGGGTTTTACCCGAAAGGGCCCAGGGCTGTTGATCGAGTGGCAGCGTCCGCAACAATTGAAGGCAGCGTCCAAATGAGCAATGCCGAGCGCATCCTTCGGACACTTGACAGGCATCTCGATCATCCAGTGCGACTGGTGTTGTATGGGCGCGCTGCCATCGGGCTGGGCTTCAAGAACGCACCCGAGCCGGTCAAGCTGACCCTGGATGTGGACGCGATCATTCCCGTTGCCGATGTCGAAGATTTTCGCGCTGATGGCCGATTCTGGGATGCCATCGAAGCGACCAATGTCGAGCTCCAGAAGGAAGGGCTTTACATCACGCATCTATTTGTAGCGACGGATGTATTTGTCCGTTCGGGTTGGGAAAGCGAAATGGTTCCGATCGAGCTTGCAGGACTTCGTTGGCTGCAACTCTTCCGGCCCGCCACAGTGGATTTGGTCCTCACCAAAATGATGCGCGGCAACGACGCGCAGGATCTGGCGGATGTTGAGTTTTTGATTCGTGACGGACGGATCACACCCGCACAGTTGGCGGACGCTTTCAGCACGATTCAGATCCCTGACATGGTTGAATTGCGGGACGCTTTCAAATGCGCCCAACCGCTGGTAATGAAAATCGCAGAAGCAAATTCCAAATGAACACCATCCCCCATCTCCCCGCCCTCCGTCTGGGCCGCAATTATGAGTCGCTCGACAAGGTCGAGGTGAAAGACCATCGCACGGGCGAGATCAAGGCCGTGGTGTCGCAAGTCAACGGCGGCATCGTAAAACGGGATCTGGCTCGACTTGGGCAGGCGCGCGCGGTGTTGAAGAAGTTCACGGTGCAGCAATTGATGGAGTTGAGCGCAAAGGCGGGCGAACTGTTCTTAAACGGCACGCTGCCTTTCGGTGACCGCGGGCACACGCAGTCGGCGCAACAGTACATTGAAACCCTTTCCCAGACCTCGGGCCTGCCGCACGTCATGGTCAGGCGCAACATGACCAAGATTCACTTTGCGCTTACAAACATGCCGTTCGTCCTCAACGGCCTCTCACGTGGCCTTGACCTCTCGATTCTCGACCAGGGCGTGGGCGAGCAATTTGGAACCAAGCTTTCGTTCTTCCCCACCTGCTCGGCGCTGGGGTTGGTGATGCCCAGTAACTCGCCCGCGGTGAACTCGCTCTGGATTCCGGCCATCTCGCTCAAGACACCGGTAGTTATCAAGCCAGGCAAGGAGGAGCCGTGGACGCCCTATCGACTGATCCAGGCGTTCATCGCCGCGGGTGTCCCGACGGAGGCGTTCGGGTTTTATCCGACGGATCACGACGGCGCGGCGACGATCCTGAATTCGTGCGGACGCGCGTTGATCTTTGGCGACAAGAACACGATGGCGCAGTATGCGAACAATCCGGCCATCCAGCTACACGGACCGGGTTGGAGCAAGTTTGTCATCGGAGATGATTGCATCGAGAACTGGCGCGAGTACATCGACGTGATTGCGGGCGCGATCAGCGACAATGGCGGGCGTTCGTGTATCAATGCCTCGGCGGTCGTGGTGCCGAAGTATGCGGCGGAAATCGCCGATGCGCTTGCGCAAAAGCTTGGCCCGGTAGCTCCCACCCGGCCGGAGGACGAGAATGCGAGGCTGTCGGGTTTTGCGAACGTGAAGATGGCGGACTTCATCGATGCGCAGATCGAGGAGGGGCTGAAGACGCCGGGAGCGGCGGACGTGACGGCGAAGTATCGCAATGGTCCGCGAAAGGTCGTGTTCGAGGGAGGCACCTATATGCGGCCTACCATCGTGCTGTGCGACAGTTTTGCGCATCCGCTGGCGAACAAGGAGTTCCTCTGTCCCTATGCCAGCGTGGTGACGTGTCCGCAGAACGAAATGTTGCAGAAGATTGGCTACACGCTGGCGTGCTCGGCGATCACGAAGGACAAGGGGTTCATCGAGCAACTCGAGGCATTCCCGGAAATCGACCGCCTGAACATCGGACCGGTGTCCACGATGAAGATTTCGTGGGACCAGCCCCACGAGGGAAACATGTTTGAATTCCTCTGGAAACGGCGAAGCATCGAGCGGGCGTGGTGAACGGTGCCCGACTGCCCGGCGTCAATATCAGCCATGTCCGACACCGCCGTTCATTATGACAAGCTGCCGCTGGCGGCATTCGACAGCCAGCCGCGCACGCGCATTGTGTTCGGAAACAACGCGGTCGATCGCACCGGAGAACTGGCGCGGGAGTTGGGCGGAACGCGAGTCTTGGTGGTGACAGACAAGGGGATTTTGACCGCGGGGCATGCCGGTCGAGTGGAGCACTCCTTGCAGCGGGCCGGATTGGGAGTGGTCGTATTCGACGGTGTGAGAGAGAACCCGACGACTCTGGATGTGGATCGGTGTCTGGCTGTGGCGCGGGAATCGGGAGCGGATTTAATTGTGGGAGTGGGCGGCGGAAGTTCGATGGACACGGCCAAGGGCGCAAATTTCCTGCTGACCAACGGGGGACGGATGCAGGACTACTGGGGGGTGGGCAAGGCGAAGCTGCCCATGCTGCCGCTGATTGCGGTGCCGACGACGGCGGGGACGGGGAGCGAATGCCAGTCGTTTGCGTTGATTGCCGACGAGGAGACGCACCACAAGATGGCCTGTGGCGACCCGAAGGCGGCGGCGCGAGTGGCGATTCTCGATCCGACGCTGACGGTTTCGCAACCGCCGCGGGTGACGGCCTGCACCGGGATTGATGCGATCACCCACGCGGTGGAGACAGCGGTGACGCGGAAGCGCAACGCCCTGTCCGTGATGTACTCGCATCAGGCGTTCAAGTTGCTGCTGCCGGCGCTGCCGGTGGCGTTGCGGGAACCGCTGGATCTGGATGCGCGGGGCCGGATGCTGCTGGGTGCGGCGCTGGCGGGGACGGCAATTGAGAATTCGATGCTCGGCGCCGCGCATTCAGCCGCGAATCCGCTGACGGCCCACTTTGGGATCGTGCATGGCCAGGCGGTGGGAATCATGCTGCCGGCGGTGGTGAAGTTTAATGCGCGCGACAAGGCGGCGCGGCGGGCCTACGCGGAGCTGGCGTCGGCGGCGGAACTGGCCCACGTGCGCGACGGGCAGGATGCGGCGGTGGACAGTCTGGTGGCGCGGCTGGAATCCCTGCTCAATGCGGCGCAGATGCCGCGCTCGCTGGCGGAATGCGGAGCGAAGGCGGCCCTGGTCGATACGCTGGCAGCGGAGGCGGCGAAGCAGTGGACGGCGACTTTCAATCCTCGCGCCGTGACGGCGGAGGATTTTGTTAATCTGTACCGGCAGGCGTTCGAGCGGCGGGGGGATGGCGATGGTGAAGGCTAAGTGGGATGTTATGTGCTTACCGCGAGTTCGACGCCTTTTTTCTTGTCCCAACCGATTGCTAAAAGCGACCAGTTGTTTCCGGTATCAAAGTTCACGGTTTCAAGCACGGTTATTCTCCATCCACCTTTTCGGAGGTAGAGACGGATCAGGTAAATTTCACGTTCGCACATAACCAGTCACTTCAGCGAACCCGGCGGTGTCGCTCTCGTTGCATTTGTTTCCTCAGCGTCGCCGGGTCGCTGAGCTTGGTCGTTAGGCCGCTTCACATCATGCACGCTCTTGATTTTTTGCTGAACGGAAAGCGGATTTGTGTTGCTGCGCCCGGTGACAAGGGTTTGGTCATGTCGAGCATCGTATTGACCGGCGCTGTGGATACACCAGGCGGTCATGTCGTGCGTTTTCGAATTGGTGGTGTCCGCGACGAGCAGCATTTGGAGTGGCTACACCGCGGCCTGTCGCTTGGGGATGTAGTGGAGATTCGCGTCATTGATGCGGTGCAGTCCGATCCCCCTGCGAGTATTGAGCCTGTTACTGACGCTCAGCGTGAGCGTCTTCGCATAGCATCCGATGAGAACGCGGCCTAACCCGGCCTTGCGTTTTGGGTGCAGCCCACGCGTCCGGTAGGCTGGCTCGCTGAGGCTTGAGGCGTTGAAGCTGGGTGTCGCGACGCAGGATCGAGTCGGCATGGGGATTGCAGGCAGTGTAATCATCGGATGTTTTATGAAAACAATATTGGCTCAATTCAGCACTTGGAGCGTGATCCTCCTGAGTGTCCTACCTTCGTGTTTCGGCTGGGACTACGAAGGCCACCGGCTGGTGAATCACGTGGCGGTGAGTTTGCTGCCGACGAATTTCCCGACGTTTGTACGGGGCGCGGAGGCCCGCGAGCGGATTGCGTTTCTGGGCGGGGAGCCGGATCGCTGGCGGAACACGACCGATC
>CAZUUP010000066.1:0-15536 GCA_964623105.1 uncultured Akkermansia sp. | reverse complement strand
CCAGCCAAAAACGGCAGCACAACCACAAATCGTCAGAATTTTGTCTCACACCCTGAAGAATGGACTATCCTTGCTGCCATCAACTGGGACGAGCTTCCCTGCCGCACCACGGAGGTGCTTTTCAAGCGGCTCAAGGAGGAGATCATCGCGCTCAAGGACGAAGGCCGGGTGCTGATGCGCTTCAACGAACTGCGCGAGACGCTGCAACTGCGGCTCGCAGCTCAGGGTTCAAGAATTGAGAGCGCTAAGGGCGAGGGTGCCGGTGCGGAGACTCGACATCGGAATGTCGAGCTACGTGGGGGCCGGTTCAGTGACGAGGAACTGCGCGCGGTGCTGACGCTGCTGGCCGGTCCCGGCGTCGTGTGGGAACTGGCGTTTGGCAGTTGGGTGCTGCTCCAGCCGGAGCGCATCAACGCCTACGGGCAGGCCGTGATCCGGACGTTGCAGGCGGACGAGCGTCAGCGCGGCTGCCTGATGGAGGAGCGGGTCTTGAAGGGCGAGCTGATGTATGAGTCGTCCATGACGCGGCTGGAAGGGGACGAGGAGCGCTTCGTCCTGCTGGCCATGCACCAGACGCTGGTGGAGCGCGGCCTTTGCCTGCGACAGCCGACGACCCAGGGCAATCTGCTCGTCTTTCCCAGCTACTATCGGAAGGAGCGGCCGGACATCGTGCAGTATCCGGCGGTGCAGGTGAATTATCGCTTCACGGGATTCCTCGACGAGCTTTATGCCACGCTGGTCGTCCGGCTGCATCACAGCGACGCGTTCCAACAGGACGAACTTTGGCGTTACGCCGCCGATTTCAAGACGAACGCCGGGAAGCAGCTCGGCATCAAGCTGACGCGGCGCGCGCCGGGCGTGGGTGATCTGGAGGTGTATTTCGACAAGGCGGTTTCGGTGGAAGAGAAGATCATCTTCAGCAAATACGTCCACGAACACCTGCTCCAGCACGCACGCGACGTGGAGCGGCTGCGGCATTATGTCTGCCCGGAGTGCGGCACGCCGGTGGGCAATCGCGAGGTGGCGATGAAGCGGCTCAACGACTGGCTGCGAGGCCGGCCACCGCAGCCGGAGGCGACGCGCCTTTTTTCTCTCCGCCAGAAGAAGGAGGAGACGCCGAGCATCATCTGCGTGGGTTGCGAGCAGCGGGTGCCGCTCTGGGATGAGATGGAGCAGTGCTTCGCCAGCCCGGAGATTCAGCAGCGGGTGCGCGACATGCAGGAGGAGTCCGCCATCGAGCTGAGCAACCAGAGCAAGGAACGCGCGCTGGTGGGCGAGGTCATCTCCACCGTGGCGCTCGCGGACCAGATCAGCCGGGAGTTCAACGTGAGCGATCAGGGCATTGACATGGAGATCGAGTTCAACGACGACGCCCACGGGGCCACGGGCGCAAAGCTCTACCTGCAACTCAAGTCGGGCGATTCCTACACGCGCAAGCGGAGGAAGGACGGCGCGGAAATCTTCACGCTCAAGAAGCAGCGCCACGTGGAATACTGGATGGCGCAGGCGTTCCCGGTGCTGCTGGTAATCCGCAATTCCGAGGGCGAAGTCCGCTGGATGGAAGTGCGCGACTGGCTGAAGCGCGCGAGCGAGAACGGGAAGAAGTCGGTCAAGCAGATCGTCTTCGAGGGCGAGCGGTTCGACGTGATGAGCGTGCGGCGGTGGCGGGAGCGGGTTTTGGGTGGGAAGGCGGCGGGGTAGCAATCCGGAAGGGCGGAAGAGAATAGCCCAGCGATTTATCGCTGGGTTCCCGGGGGCGAGAGGGATAAGTCCCGTCAGGGACGAAAGAACGGGTGCGCATTTCGCGTAGATTCTTCCGCCCCTCCGGGGCTTGGATGAATTGGGTGGCCGTTGAACCCAGCGATGAATCGCTGGGCTATTTTCGGGCGTCCCTGGCGGGACTTGGTGAGGTTTTGGCCGGTTCCGGCGTGGTGTGAAGGTCACGACACTTCACCTTTGATCCCTCTCCCCATCGGTGCGGAGAGGGGGAAATCGGCAGTTGGGTGCTGGGCCAGCCGGTGCGCATCAATGCCTACGCGCAGGCGGTGATCCGGACGTTGCGGGAGGACGAGCATCAGCGCGGCTGGTTGATGGAGGAGCGGGTCTTGAAGGGCGACCTGGCGTATGAATCCGCGATGCCCCGGCTCGCCGGCGACGAGGAACGGTTCGTCCTGCTGGCCATGCACCAGACGCTCATGGAGCGCGGTTTCCCCAGCCCGGGAGGGCGAAAGACAATAGCCCAGCGATTTATCGCTGGGTTCCCGGGGGCGAGAGAGATAAGTCCCGTCAGGGACGAAAGAACGGGTTTGCATTTCGCGTGGTTTCTTTCGCCCCTCCGGGGCTTGGATGAATTGGGTGGCCGTTGTCCCAGCGATGAATCGCTGGGCTATTTTCGGGCGTCCCTGGCGGGACTTGATGAGGTTTTGGCCGGTTTCGGCGAGGTTTGAAAGTCACGACACCTCACCCTTGATCCCTCTCCCCATCCGATGCGGAGAGGGGGAATCGGCAGTTGGGTGCTGGGCCAGCCGGAGCGCATCGATGCCTACGCGCAGGCGGTGATCCGGACCTTGTGGGAGGACGAGCTTCAGTGTGGCTGGCTGATGGAGGAGCGGGTCTTGAAGGGCGGCCTGGCGTATGAATCCTCGATGCCGCGGCTCGCCGGCGACGAGGAACGATTCGTCCTGCTGGCCATGCACCAGACGCTGGTCGAGCGCGGTTTCCGCAGCCCGGGAGGGCGGAAGAGAATAGCCCAGCGATTTATCGCTGGGTTCCCGGGGGCGAGAGGGATAAGTCCCGTCAGGGACGAAAGAACATCTTCGGCTTTACCGGGTGTCCTCTTTCGCCCCTGGCGGGGCTTTCGCCCTTTGCGGTCATGGCTTCCCACCGTTCAAACGGTGGGCTATTTTCGGGCCGTCCCTGACGGGACTCGAAACAGCACGAACCAGAAACTTATGCACTCTTTTGTCAGTTGCTTGATGCATTGCGTCTGGGCGACCAAGGAACGTCGCCCGTTTATCAAACCGGAATTGCAAACGCGCCTGTGGGCGTATCTCGGTGGCGTCGCGCGGGAGAACAAGATGAAGGCGTTGGTGGTGGGTGGGGTGGCGGACCATGTGCATGTGCTTGTCTCGGTTCCGGCAACGCTTTCTTTGTCGAAGTGTGTCCAGTTGCTCAAGGGCAATTCGTCGAAATGGGTTCATGACACGTTCAAGGAGCATTGGGATTTTGAGTGGCAGGAGGGATATGGCGCGTTCAGCATTGGAATTTCCGGGGTTGAGGACACGATGAAGTACATTCAAGGGCAGGCGGAGCATCATCGGAAGGTGTCCTTGAAGGAAGAGTTGGAGGTGGTTTTGAACAAACACGGGATGGAGTATGTGGAACGGGATTTGGAGTGAGGGGTGGCGTGAGAGGGGGAGGGGCGTGCCCAGGCGGCGGGACGGTCGGATTTTTAGTCGCGTGGGGATCGGTGTGGGCAAGGATGGGAGCGGAGGTTTGTTCCGCACGATTTCTTTCGCCCCCTCCGGGGCTTGGGGATCATTTTGTATCGTTACCCACCGTTGAAACGGTGGGCTATTTTCGGTCGTCCCTGGCGGGACTGGGGAGGGGAGGGGCAGAGTTATTTTCTTCCGACGGCGTAGGGTTACGGACGCGCGCAACGCGTCCCTACCGGGGTTTGGTTGGGGCGGGGGTGGCGTCGAGGCGCTTTTTCAGGGTGTCGAGTTCTTTGCGGAGGTCGCGGGTGGTTTTCTGGAGGTCGAGGAATTCTTTGCGGAGGGTGCCGAGTTCTTCGGGGGCTTTGCGGGCGGCGCGGATTTTGTGGAGGGCGGCGGTGGCGGCCCGGTGTTCGGGGGTGTCGGCGGTGGCGGTGGTGAAGGTCTCGAGGGGGGCGATGGCGGCGGGGTCTTCGAGGTTGCCGAGGGCGTTGAGGGTGGCGAGTTTGGTGCGTTGCATGGGGGAGTCGAGGTGGGTGAGGAGGTAGTCGCGGGTGGCGTCGCGGCGGGGTTCGTTGCGGCCAAGGTGGCCGAGGGTTTCGAGGGCGCGGGCGAGGACTTCGGGGGGGAGTGTGTGGGCGCGTTCCTGGAGGAACTGGCGGAGGGGGGTGGCGTAGGCGGGGTTGTCCTGGGTGCGCATGGCGGCGATGGCGGCGTCGGCGAGGCGGTCGCGGTAGGAGGGGCGGCCGAGGTTTTTGAGGATGAGGTCGCGGGTGGCGGGGGAGGGGAAGGGGCCGAGGGCGCGGAGGGCGGTCGCCTGGATGCCGGGGTTTTTCTCGGTGGTGCCGGCGAGAAGGTTGCGGGCGTGGGCTTTGGCGTCGGGGTGGTAGATGGCGCCGAGGTCGGCGAGGACGGCGTTGCGGACGCGGGCGTCGGGCTGGCTGGTGGATGCGGCGAGGGCGGCGACGGCGGCGTCGGTCTGGATGGTTTTGAGGGCTTCGGAGGCTTTGGTGCGGACGCCGTGGAAGGGGTCGGTGTTGAGGGCTTTTTTGAGGCGAGCGACGGTGTCCTGGTCCTTGCTGTTTTTGCCGAGGAGTTCGGCGGCGATGGCGCGTCCGAGGGTGTCGGCGGGGTTGGCGAGCTGGGCGTGGAGCATGGGGGTGGGCGGGGTGAAGTTGATTTTGGCAAGGAGGGTGAGGTCGGGGTCGAGGCGGACGATTTCGGGGGTTTCGGGGAGGGGGAAGTAGAAGTCTTCCTCGGTGTCTTTGACGGTGATGATGCGGTCGGTGGTGCTGGTTTTGCCTTTGAAGCGGATGGTGAGGGGGAAACGGAAGAGGAGGGCGTCGTCAGAGATTTTCTGGGTCTGGCGGAGGTTGAGTTTGGCGAGGCGGGTTTTGGGGTCGTAGGAGTAGGTGGCTTCGAGGGTGGGTTGTCCGATGTGGTGGACCCATTGGTCGAAGAATTGGTCGAGGGAACGGCCGGAGAGTTCTTCGAGGACTTTGCGGAAGTCATCGGTGGTGACGCTGCCGAACTTATGGCGTTCGAGGTAGGTTTTGACACAGGTGCGGAAGAGGGTTTCGCCAAGCTGGCTGCGGAGCATGTGGAGAATCCAGGCGCCTTTGGGATAGGCGAGGTAGTTGAACATTTCGTCAGGCGAGGTGAATTTGCGGGTGACGATGCCGCGGGTTTCGTTGGCCTGGGAGACGATGCCTTTGGCGGCGTGGTAGAGGTGCCAGTTCATGGAGTCGCGGCCGTTTTTGTGGCCGTCGTAGAGCATGTCGTAGTAGGTGGCGAAGCCTTCGTTTAGCCAGACGTGGGACCAGTCGGCGCAGGTGACGAGGTCGCCGAACCATTGGTGGGCGAGTTCGTGGGCGACGAGGCTGTCGCTGGAGTAGAGGTTTTCGGTGTCGGGGGTGAAGAGGGTGCGGTTGTTGAGGGTGGTGATGCTGGTGTTTTCCATGCCGCCCCAGCCGTAGTCGTGGACGCAGACTTGGGCGTATTTGGCCCATGGATAGGGGACGCCGATCTCTTTCTCGAAGAAGGCCATCATGTCTTTGGTGGAGGCGAAGGAGGTGGCGGCCTGGGGGAAGTCGGAGGGGGTGGTCCAGAATTCGAGGGGGATGTCGCGGTGTTTGTCCTCGAGCTTTTTCCAGTAACCGGCGACAAGGGAGATGAGGTAGTTGACGTGGGGTTTGTCCTGAAGCCAGCGGACGGCGAGGAGGCCGGTCTGGGGGTCCTTTTCGGAGGAGACGAGGCGGCCGTTGGAGAGGACGGTGAGGTCGGGGGCGACGCGGCAGGTGACTTCGGAGGTGAACTTCTCGTTGGGATGATCGTAGCAGGGATACCAGTGGCGGGCTTCGGTGGCTTCGCCCTGGGTGAAGAGATGGAGGTCGGTGGCGGGGTAGCCCATTTCGGGGGTGCGGAAGTAGAGGCCTTTCCGGGGTTCGGCGCGGTAGTGGATGGTGACCTTGGTTTCTTTGCCGGCGGGGATGGGCGGGTCGAAGAGGAGGGTGAGGTCCTTGTCGGTGGCGTGGTGGGTGAGTTTTTCGGCGGACTCGAGGCGGAGGATGGTCAGGGCGACGGCGTCGAGGCGCAGGTCGGCGAGGGGTTTGGCGATGGGTTTGAAGGTGAGGGTGACGTGGCCGGCGACGGTGCGTTTTTTGAAGTCGGGGGTGACGTCGATGGCGAGGTGGAGGATGTCCACGAGGCGGTCGGGGGCGTAAGTGCGGACGCCGGGGGTGCCCGGGGCGGAGGGGGCGGCGTGGCGGCAGAGGAGTTCGTTGGCGCGGGCGGGGGCGAGCGAAATGATGAAGGCGAGGCAGGCGACGAGGGGACGGTTCATAAAGGGGGGAAACTAGCGAGGAGTGCGAACGGGCAAAGCTCAAAATTCCAAGTCGTGAGTGGGGAGTTGGGGAGAAAGGTTCGCTTTGGAGGGGGGATTGAGTATGGTCGGGCGAGTGCGTCCGGATGGTCCGGGACGTGTGGAAGTGGAACACTGCTGATTGAAGGAAACATTATGAACAAACCGAACATTGCGCAGAAGGCTCCGTATCCGGTGGCGGTGGAGGCGGGGAAAACTTATTTTTGGTGCTCGTGCGGGCAGAGCAAGCAGCAGCCGTTTTGCGACGGGGCGCACAAGGGCAGCGGGTTCAGTCCGACGGCGTTCAAGGCGGAGAAGACGGCGACGGTCTATTTTTGCGGGTGCAAGAACAGTGGCAAAGGAGCGTTGTGTGACGGGACGCACAGCAAGTTGTAGGCGGAGGCGGGTGGGATGATTCGGTGCGGGCACCGGGTCGGAACAGCGGGGTTGGGTTGGGTTCGCAGTGTGCTTCTCCAGCGGCTCGCAGCGGTTGGCGAATAGTCCTTGGAGCGTGGGTTGAAGGCTGTCGCGGGTTTGCGGACCGCGGGTGGGCTGATGGAGGGCCGTGACGGTAGGCGGGTGATGGCGGAGGGCTGGGTGGAAAAAATTGATTCGCGGAAACCGGCGGGTGCGACGTCAGTGCTGGGGTGATGGTTCGTGGAAAGGCATTGATTATGAACTGGAGCATTTGGCGGGTGGTCGCGGGTTTGGGGTTGCTGGTGGCGGCGGGAGTGGGGCAGGCGGCGCCGTTCCGGTATCTGCCGGCGAAGGCGTTTCACATTCCGCCGGAGACAACGACGGAGGAGTCGGGGTATTTTTCGCTGTGCGAGGGGCTGGACGGTAAGATTTACGTGGGGACGGCGGCGTATGGGCGCAATTCGTATCTGGTGGAGTTTGATCCGGCGACGGAGCGGATGCGGGTGGTGCTGGATACGCACAAGCTGGTGGGGTTGCCGTTGACGCCGACGGGGTATGCGGCGCAGGCGAAGCTGCACACGCGGAATTTCGTGGGGGCGTCGGGGAAGATTTATGTGGGATCGAAGCAGGGGTATCCGAGTCCGGCGGAAAAGAAGAGCGGGCAGATTCCAACGTATCGGGGCGGGTATGTGATGACATACGATCCGGCGACGGGGGCGGCGGTGAATCTGGGGATGCCGATGGCGTTGAGCGATCCGCGGCAGCCGGCGGGGGCAAAGGAGGGCGAGGGGGTGATCGATGTGGTGGCGAACGAGGCGCGCGGGTTGATTTATGTGATCACGTGCGAGCATCAGCATTGGATGGTGCTGGACACGCGGAAGCCGGAGCGGGGCTATCGCGATTTGGGGCCGATTTTGCGGGATCAACCGAATACGTTGATCGACCGGCAGGGGCGGGCGACGGCGATCACGAAGGATTACCGGGTGGCGCGGCATGACCCGGAGACGGACCGGGTGACGGTGGATGATCTGCGGGTGGAGGGGCGGCCGTTTGGCGAGGTGGTGGGGGAGAAGGCGGTGCATCCGGACTGGCGGCTGGCGGCGGACGGGCGGACGGCGTATCTGCAGTTGCTGAATGATCTGCGATTGTTTGCCGTGGATTTAAGCGGGCCGGCGGGGCAGCCGGTGGCGGCGCGTTCGCTGGGGGACCGGATTGCGGGGAAGCATCCGGACTCGCGTGGTTCGTTGAGCATTGCGCCGGATGGGCGGGTTTACTCGGTGGTGCGGGTGAACAATGAGACCGGGTTTGGAAAAGGGTATCTGCATCATCTGGTGCGGTATGATCCGGGGTCGAAGGGGATGGAGGATTTGGGGGTGCTGACGGTGAAGAACCCGGAGTTTTTTGATTTCAAGGCGCCGCCGGCGACGAATCCGGACGGGAGCAAGCGTCCGATTCATGGGTTTCACCGGTTGCCGGATGACACGCTGACGCCGTTGCATGTGATCATGGGGATGATCGTGGCGCGGGACGGGACGATTTATGCGACGACGATTTATCCCTACACGTTGTTGCGATTGGAGCGGGGGGTGAGCGGGGCGCGTTGAGGGCGCGCGGGGGCGCATGGCGGGGCGGGAAGGATTTGGAAAGCGGTGGACCGAGAACAACCAGAAGCAAAAGAAAGGAAGAATATGCGTGAAGTGATGCGGTTGTGCGTGGCGGGAATCTGGCTGCTGACGGCGGTGGGCGCGCCGGCGCAGGAGTGGCTGCGGGAGAAGTTGCGGGCGCAGTTGCCGTTGCTGGGGCATCGGAACTGGGTGGTGGTGGCGGATTCGGCGTATCCGTTGCAGACGGCGCCGGGCATTGAGACGGTGTACGTGGATGCGGATCAGGTGGAAGTTTTGCAATTGGTGCTGGCGGAACTGGGGCGGGTGAAGCACGTGAAACCGCTGGTGCTAAAGGACGCGGAACTGGCCCATGTGCCGGAGAAGAGCGCGCCGGGAATCGACGGTTACCGGGCGGCGTTGGGGAAGGCGCTGGGCTCGCGGGTGGTGCATTCGTTGCCGCATGAGCAGATCATCGCGCGACTGGATGAGGCGGGAAAGACGTTCAAGGTGCTGTTGATCAAGACGCGGTTGACGCTGCCGTACACGTCGGTGTTTTTCGAATTGGACTGCGGTTACTGGGATGCGGCAGCGGAGAAGGCGTTGCGGGAGGCGATGAAGCGGTAGGTGGCATTGCGGGCGGGAAGAATCGAGGGATGGGCAGCAGAGTGAAACATCAACGAGATGCGAGCATGAAGACTGGATGGAAGGTACTTGTGGTGGGAGCGGCGGCGGTGTTGCTGGCGGCGGTGGGGGGCGGAATCCTGCGCGGGCAGGAGGCGGGCGGGGGCAAGGCGTCGGGCGCCGGGGACGGGGCGGCGGTGAGCCGGGCGCGGGAGCGGGCGCGGTTGTTGCATGATGTGTATGCGACGACGCTGGAGGTGATGCACCGGCATTATTTCCGGGCGGAGAAGGCGGTGTTGCCGGCGCGGGCGATGGAGGATGTGTTCGAGGACATGGCGCGGCTGGCGCCGGAACGGGCGCGGTGGATTGCGGTGAACACCAAGGCAATGAGCATCCAGCATGAGCCGAAGACGGAGTTCGAGCGCAAGGCGGCGGCGGTGCTGGCGACGGGGAAGGAGGAGTTCGAGGCGGTGGAAGACGGGGTGTATCGGCGGGTGGGGGCGATTCCGCTGGGGTCGAGTTGCGTGGGGTGTCACACGCGACATTTTTCGGCGCCGACGAAGACGCCGCGGTTTGCGGGGTTGGTTATCAGTGTGCCGTTGGGTGGGCGGTGAAGGGCGGTTGCGTCGGGGTGGGGGGGGCGAGTGGCGGGGGGGGGGGGGGGGGGAATCTGGCGGTCCGTGGAACGCGGTGGTTTGGGGGGGATTGGGGTGGCCAAGCTTGCGCTGGCCGGCCGGAAATGGGAGCGTTGCTTCATGATAACCGTGGAAGCCACCGAGAAGGCCGTGTGTGTCACCATCCCCACCGAGGACGTGCCGGCGGACCGGCTGAATGCTTTCCTGGACGGGCTGCGGCTAGAAGCCATCGCCCGGCGTAGCGGTCTGGATGAGGCGGAGGCCGGGCGACTGGCGGAGGAAATCAAAGCGGGCTGGTGGGCGGCCAACAAGGGCCGGTTCATCAAGCCCGCAGCATGAATCCGCAGTGGGTCGTGGTGGACGCGAACATCGCCTTCAAGGCGCTGGTGGCGACGCGTGGTGATTTGCGGGACCGGCTTGATCCGTCCGCCACGGTGAGGGCCTTCAGTCCCCGTTTCTTGTTCGTGGAGTTGTTCAAACACAAGGAGCGGCTCGTTCGCGCAACGCGGTTGAGCGAGGATGAACTGCTGGCGGCCCTGCACACGCTCGTCAACCGCTTGGAATTTGTCACCGAGGAGAACATTCCGGTGGGAACGTGGTTGGAGGCCCACCGACTGTGCCACGACGTGGACGAAAACGATACGCCGTACGTGGCGCTGACGTTACATCTGGACGGGCGGCTGTGGACGGATGACGGAGAGTTGAAGCAGGGACTGCGAGCCAAGGGTTTTGATCGTTTCTACGAGCCGTAAGGTGCGGGAAGCGGGCGTAGATGGGCGGTGCTGGAAATGCATCTCCACCGATAGTTTCGGTGTATTCTCCCCGCCGTCTTGATGTGCGTATGCGCGAGCGGCGCGCTGGGGACAGGCGCGCCCTACCCGCTCATCGACCGCATCCGCTCTCGACAGCGCCACTTTTTTCAAAGGTTGCGCGAATTAGCTTTACTTCGGCGTCAATCTTGGATTCTCATTTTGCCGAATCACCCATGGGTGGAGGTCTTGCAATCCTCAATACTCATCCCGCCTGGTCAAGCCTCACCGCCCAAATCTTCCCATACGAGTCCGCAAGATTCAGTTAGCTCATAAATAGAAAACAATCAGCCCGAGACAAACGATAAAAACCTACCTGCCGAAGCCCGTTCACACCCTCCCACAACTCGAAACGGATATGGACAACACCCCTCGCAATGCGACCCGATCTGGGTCAGAAGATTCGTCAGCCCCACCCATCAACCTGCGGTGGGTGGGGCAGGCTGTCCCCCATGCGCCGCCGAACATCCGGATGCCACTCTACCGTGGCGGCGCGGCGCGGACACCGCGTCCTGCGGTCGCTGGTTCAAGGGCGGGAAGCTGGCAGTGGGGCTGCTCGTGGGTTTTCTCGCTTGGCCTTGGGCTTATGATGTTGTTGGGTGGCAGGGCGGCGGATGCGGCCACGGTGGACCCGAATTTCAATGCCGGGCCATTCGGCGCTTCTGTCAGAAGCGTAGTGGTTCAGGATGATGGAAAAGTACTTGTCGTTGGAGATTTCGCAGACTTCGGACCTAACCGACACTGGGGCATAACTCGGCTTAACCGCGACGGCTCGCCCGACGTGTCATTTAATGCGGGGGGGACGGAGATACGGGGTGCAACTTTTGTACCAGGACATGGCGTTACGGACTGTATCAAAGGACCCGACGGCAATTATTTGCTCGGAGGCGCGTTCACCGCCTACAATGGGATCGCCTGCAAGGGCTTGGTCAGAATCAACCCGCAGGGAGCACTCCTAAACACTTTTCCTGGTCAAAACTACGTTTTCTACAGGGGAGGGTTAGCCGCCCTTCCAGACAATCGTGTCCGTTGCCTGGTGGGCGCACCTCCGGGCGTTAATGAAGTGCCTTGGTTGACAGAATTTGCGGCTGACGGCACCGGGGGGCCCGCCATTGATCCTTCGGGTGAACTTAGGCCAGACAAGTTTTATACAGCCATTGGCACCCTAGCTCAAAGATATCCGGATTGGCAGCAATTTTTTGACACCCCGATGCTTGTCGAAGCAACTTCTGGCAAAACCATCCTACGGCTCCGAGCATCCTCTGGTTCCTATCTTGTGAGGTTGAACACCGATGGAACCGTGGACAATTCTTATGGCACCCTGGCTTTCGTAGAGGTAGTCAAGCTGATGAATCACACCGGTGGAAAAGTATTAGTGCAAACCGGAGCCGATCTGCTGCGACTCGATGGCAGCGGGCGCGTGGACACATCTTTCAACGCTCCTGATGGCGTCGGAAATGCTGATTTTGCTATCCTGCCGGATAATTCAATCGTCACTATAGATAGGTCGGCTGACAATAAGATTGTCCGGCTAAATGAGAATGGTTCGCTGGACCCGTCTTTCCGAGTTAGTGGGCTGCCGGGGGTGGTGACTGGAAATTTCTCTGTCACTCCGGACGGGGCGATTTACCTGTTCGACAACGGCCGAGGCGACCATCTTTACCGCCTCATCGCCGACTTTGCACCCATCATTGTTCAAGGGCCACAAAGCGCTGTGGTGAACAGCGGAAGCTTCACCCATCCCCACCTCGCTACTGTCGTCTATGGCACTGAGCCGCTTTCGTATCAGTGGAGCTTCAACAATGTCCCCATTCCAGAGGCGACCAATGCCAGCCTCGCTCTCACCATGGATGCCACGCGGGTCGGTGCTTATTCCGTTGCGGTCAGCAATCTGGTTGGCTCGACCTCGAGCCCGCCTGCATACCTGGTCCTGCCTGGCAAACCCACGCTCTTTCAGTCGCCGCAAAGCCGGACGGTTACCAATGGGGCTACGGTGGCGTTTGCCGTGACCGCCGTTGGTGCGGGCACGTTGGGCTACCAGTGGCAGCACAGTGGCACGAACCTTCCTGGGGCCACCAACGCCACGCTGTCGTTGACGAATGTTTCCGTGGCGCAGGCCGGCACCTACTCCGTCTCGGTGGGGAATGCGTCGGGCACCACCAACAGCGCCCCGGCCACGCTCACGGTGATGGTGCCGCCGCAAATCACCGTGCCGCCGCCCGCCAGCGTGACGAACTTCGCCGGGAGCACGGCGCAATTCGGCGTCACCGCCACGGGCACGGCGCCGCTGGGGTATCAGTGGTTTTACGGCCTCACGCCGGTCCTGAACGCCACCAGCAGCACGCTCTCGCTGCCCAATGTGCAACTGGCGCAGGCGGGGAATTATCGAGTAGTCATCACGAATGCCGTCGGGGCGGTGACGAGCAGTGTGGTGTCGCTCACCGTGGTGGTGCAGCCGCCGAGCCTGCTTACCCAGCCCATCGGGGAGTCTTTCAACCTCGGCAGCGGCTACACGCTTTCCGTTTCCGCCGGGGGCAGCGCGCCGCTCTCCTACCAGTGGCAGTTCAACGGAACCAACATCACGGGTGCCACGGGTGCGACACTCGCCCTGAGCAATCTCGCGATCACCAATGCCGGGGCGTATCGCGTGGTCATCACCAATTCGGCCGGCAGTGTCACGAGTTCGGTCGCCAACCTGTTATTCTTCGGCGACCTGAAGCTCCTCGCCTCCACGGTGCTCGCCGGGCCAATCGGCCAGCAGTTCCGGGTGGATTACGCGGATGTCATCACCCCCAGCACGAACTGGCTGGTCCTCACGAACATCACGCTGCCCTACAGCCCGTATGTGGTGGTGGACTACGGTTCAGCCGGAAAACCCAAGCGGTTCTATCGCGCCGTGCCGGTGCCGTAGGAAGGTGGGGCGGGGTGTCCTCACCCCGCCGCCGCCGTGACGCACGGACCCCCAAGCGGCGCGCTGGGGACAGGCGCGCCCTACCAGCCGCCGCATGGCAGGGCGGGCGGGTCAGTGGGTGCCGCGGTGGAAATCGAGGAGGGCGCGCTGGGTTAGGTAGTCGTATTTGGAGGTGGCGTGGGCGATCTCGGCGGCGGTTTGATTGAGCTGGGCCTGGCTGAGTTCGGCGATGGAGCTGGCGCCGAGTTGATAGCGGGCCTGGGCGAGGTTGAGGGAGGTGCGGGCGTGTTCGAGGAGTTTGGCGGTGAGGCTGACGCGCTCGTGGGCGTAGGCGGTGTTCTGGTGGGCGATGCGAAGGTCGCGAAAGAGGTTGTTTTCCTCGTCGCGGAGATTCTCGTCGGCGACGCGGGCCTTGAGTTCGGCTTCGGTGCGGCGGGCGGCGTTGAGTCCGCCGTTGAAGAGGGGGAAGCTGAGGTTGAGGCCGGCGGCGGCGTAGTTTTCCGGGAGGCGGGGGTCGCGGATGGGAATGCTGCCGATGCTGCCGACGGCGTTGACGGTGGGATAGGCGAGGGCCCGCTCGGCGCGGGCGAAGCGCTGGGCGGCGTCGCGTTCGGCACGGAGGCGGGCGAGTTCGGGACGGTGGGAGATGGCATCGGCGAGGAGCGTGGCGAGTTCAGGGAGGGCGGAGGCGGGGGGTGATTCGTCGTGGAGGGAGAATTCGCGGGAGTCGCGGGCGCCGAGGAGGGTGCCGAGGCTGATGTGGGTGGCGCGGAGGTCGTTTTCGGATTTGGCGACGAGGAGGCGGGCTTCCTCGAGGTTGACGCGGGCGAAGCTGAGATCGAGGTCGGACTTGAGCTGGTTTTTGGCGAGGGCGGCGACCTGATCGAGGAGGACCTGGCGGGTGGCGATGGTCTGGCGGGCGACGGCGAGGACGGATTGGGCCTGAAGGGCGGCGTAGTAGCTGGCCGAGACCTGGAGCAGGAGGAGGTTGCGAACGGTGCGGGCGGTTTCGGATTCGGCGCGGGCACGGAGGCGGGAGGTTTCGAGGAGGTTGGCGGTGCGGCCGAAGTCGGTGAGGAGCTGGTTGACGGCGAGCCCGGCGGCGGCGCGTTCGAAGATGGCGGGGTTGTTGAGGCCGCCGGCACCGATGCGGGTGTTGGCTTCGAGGGTGCTGACGGCGGTGAGGTTGGCGGTGAAGACGGGCAGAAAGGGGGCGCGGGACTGGGTGATGGTTTGCTGGGCGGCGAGGGATTTGAGATCGGCGGCGGAGAGGCGGGGGTGGTTTTGGACGGCGAGTTCGCGGGCCTGGGCGAGGGTGAGGGATTGCGGGGAATCGGCGGCGCGGACGTGGGTGAGCGTGGCGAGGGCGACGAGGAGGACGAAGGGGATGGGGTTCATGACGCGAGGGGTTGTGCCGGGGGCGGCGGGGTGGCGGCGGGGCGGTCGTGGCGACCGTAGATGACGAGGTAGGCGGCGGGGACGATGAAGACGGTGAGGACGAGCGAGACGGCGAGGCCGCCGATGATGGCCATCGCGAGCGGCGCGTAGGCTTCGGCGCCGGTGCCGAGCTTGAGCGCCATGGGTGCGAGGCCGAAGAGAGTGGCGAGGGAGGTCATGAGGACGGGGCGGAGGCGGACGCGACAGGCGAGGGCGACGGCCTCGCGGACGGTTTTGCCGTCGGCGCGCAGGCGGTGGATGAACTCGACGATGAGGATGCTGTTGGAGAGGACGATGCCGACCATCATCAGGACGCCCATGAGGGACATGACGTTGAGCGAGGTGCCGGTGGCCCAGAGGGTCACGAGCACACCGGTGAGGCCGGTGGGAACGGCGAGGAGGATGAGGAGGGGATCGACGAACGACTGGAACTGCGCGACGAGGATGAGATAGACGAGGACGACGGAGAGGAGCAGGCCGATGCCAAAGCTGCGAAAGGAGGCTTCCATTCCCTGCACCATGCCGCGGACGTAAATCCGGATGCCGTCGGGAAGGGGGGTGTTGGCGATGATCCGGCGGACCTCGCGCGCGGCGCGGCCGAGGTCTTCGCCGTCGGGGGCGACAAAGACGTTGATGATGCGGCGGAGTTGGTAGTGGTTGACCTCGGTGGGGGCGCGGGCGGAGGTGATTTTGCTGACGGCGTCGAGGCGGGTGCCGCGCTTCTGGGCGGCGGCGCGGAGGGGGATGGCCTGGGGGTCGGCGAGTTCGCCGATGGAGTTCTCGGGGTATTGGACGGTGAGGATGTAGT
>CAZUUP010000065.1:0-15633 GCA_964623105.1 uncultured Akkermansia sp. | reverse complement strand
TGCTCCAGGATCTCCACCTGCCCGACAATGGCCTTCCCGATCTCCCTGAGGATGTTTTTCCGGGCCTCCCCTAACAACGCCACCGCGGCCTCGGCGTTCTCGAGCTTCTCCAGCGCTATCATCGGCTTGACGGCTCCCACCCCCGGACCGCTCCTCGTCGCCAGTTCCGCCGCGGCCGGCGACGGTGCCGCGTCGTCCGTCAGCAGCGTGAATTCCACCGTCCCCAGCGAAAATGCCGTCCCCGGCTCCAGCGTCACCGTGGCCACCTTCTGCCCCTTCACCATCACCCCGTTGGCGCTCCCGTTGTCGCTCAACGTGTAGGTGCCCGTCACCGCATCCCGCGCGATGATGGCGTGGTGCCGCGACAACGCATCCAGCGGCACGCAGATCTCATTGTCGTCCGCGCGTCCGATGCTCGTGCGATCCTTCAACGCCACCCGGTATTCCTTGTTTTCGTAAATATATTTCAGTCTTGGCATAAATTCAGATTCTCAGAATCGGCGGCAGGCGTGTTCTTGGAAGTGTTCCCGCCCTGACGCCGCGATGCACATGTGTACGGGCGGGTTATCGCTGGCTTGCCGGTGGAGTGGTGGCGGTTGTGGGCGCGTCGCCTGTACTCTTGGTAATGGCGGATTCAGTGAGTCATCGAGTACATCACGATGTTCATACCCAGTTGCATTGCGCCCTCCGGTTCATACGCCTTGGCCAGCGGGTGCTCCATCCCCTGCCAGCCCGCCTCCAGGTCGAACGGGCTGTAGATCACCTTCAAATCCCCGTTGAGCGTGATCCCCTCGATATGCGGAATCTTTTCATCAATCAACTTCCGGTTCGGCGTCAACCGCTGCACCGCCATCGTGTACTGCGCCTCGCGGATCTTGTGCACTGAACTGAACAGCGGATGATCCCCCGGAACCACCTTCAGCTCCGACCCCGGCAGAATCGCCTTCAACTCCCGCCGGACCGCTTCATCGAAAGTCCGCATCCCCAGCCCGTTGTTCACCAGCAACGTCCCGCCGGCATTGAGGAAATTCCGCAGCGAAGCCACCGCCGCCGCGTCAAACTTGAAGTCATCCAACCCCGTCAGATAGAGAAACGTAAAGTTCGACAGATCATCCTTCCCCGGCGCCACCGGCACGCGCTTGAGACTCACCTTCACCGACGTGTCGCGCCGCATCCGCTGGAGCAACGCCGCCGCCCCGCCCGCGTGGGCATTCCACGCGCCCTCGTGCTTGATCTGCGCGAACACAAATTCATCCGTTGGCCGCTTCTCGTCCACGGCCCCGAACAGCTCCGGCTTGGCCGACTCCCGCGCCACATTCGCATAGCCGACGATGTAGGCCATGAAGTTCATCCCAATCTTGCTTGCCGATTCCGGGTCGTAATAGATCGCCTTGCTCTTCAACTCCTCCGTCAACCACGGCTCCCGATTATCCCAACCGCAGCCCAGCCCATATTTCGACACCACCACCCCGATCCTCGAAAAGACATACATCGCCTCCAGCACCGGCTTGTCCGACTTCAGATTCCGCGGGTATTTCACCGTCGTCACATCCGTGACCATGTGGTACACGGGATGATCCTCCGGCACCGTCCGCCATGCTTGCTCCGGAAACGCCCGTTCCATCGCCTTCTTGAACGACTCGTAAAAATGCGGCGAACCAATCACCGCATCCCCGAATACCACGCCACCCCGCATCACATAATTGCGCAGCAGTTCGATCTGCTTGTCATCGAACTTGATCGTCCGGCTGCCGCTGAAAAACAGCATCGGAATCTGGGTCGGGTCACCGTTGAACGACGACAGATTGATCGCGTCCGCCGTGTACGGCGTCGCCAGCGGGCCCCGCACCTTCCCGAGAATCTGCTGCACATCCGCCGGCGCCTGGTTCCAGTCCGAAACCTGTGCCGACAATCCGCCCTCGTGTTTGAAGTCCGCCGTCTCGCCCCACATGATTTTGGCCATGAGCTTCTGCGGGCTCGGCTCGCGCTTGTGTTCCGAGCGCCGCAAGGGCGTCGCCGGCAGGGGCAACGGCGGCACTGCCTCTCCCCCGGACATCCGTTGCGGGGTCGCCTTCGGTGGCGGCGCCAGCGGCACCAACCACTCGTTCTCCCCCGCGGCCGTGCCAGGCACGGTCGTAAATATTAGAATCAGCAGGGGAAGTGCGGCCGCCCAGCCACACGCGTTTTTGGAGAAACCAAGTCGCTTCATAGTTCAATTGCCATTGTGCGCCCACTGCCGGGAGCCGACGTATTCGAAGCAAGGCGGCTGGGGGCGGTAATAGGTTCACTGGGAATATGCCGGTGAACTCGGAGCGTTTCAACACCTTTGAACCCAATCGCCCAAGCGGATGCCGATTCGGTCACCCGTGGGGGGCGCCGAGCGGCGTCTCCCCCCCTCCGCCGGTCGCGACTGGAATTGCGCGGTGCCGACTTCTCCTCCCTCGGAAGTCCTGCGTGTGCTTGGCTCTACGCGCCCTTCCCCGTTGCAGGAACGCCCTCACTGCGCTTCGCCACTTGAACGACCAGAGCGTCTCGCTCCAACCTCATCTCAGCCAACCCCAAAACCCGGTTCTCAAAAGCGCCCCCCTTACAACGCCCCGGCGGGGAGTGGGCGTCCTTCGCGGCAGCAGGCTGAGACGTGGACGAAGCGCGCCGAACTACCCCGTCGAGTCCCCGTCTGCGCTCCCGGAAGGACTGCCTTCCTCATGGCGCCGCGAAACCTGCTCTGGCACCCGGGCTCAGAAATCCCAGCGCTTGTATTTGCCGTTCGACACCAGCTCGATCCAGTCCACCTGCACGGGTTGTTTTTGCGCCGGCAGGTACATCCGCATCATTCCGATCGGCCCGCTCTGGGCCAGCATCACGCTGATTTCCTGCCACTCCCCACCCGATGTCACAAACGGCACCGAGCGGATTTCATTTGGCGGAGTCTCCAGCCCTCCCGGTAATGTCTCGATCTTGCCGGGCCCGCCCGCCGCGCTTCGGATGCGGAATTTGATGACCCCGGGTCCCTCCCGCTTACCGCCGCTGAACGCCAGGAACGGACCGGAAACATTCAACTCAAGCGCTTTCGGCCCCAGCTTTTTACCCACCATCGTGACAATTCCATTCTCAATCGTCACATCCGAATAGCGTGCCCGCCAGCCGTCCATGATCTCCTCCTCGGGCGTTAATGGACGGTTCAGTCCCGGTTTCGCCGGCGTCGGACTGCCTGGCTGAACGGGCTTGGCCGCTGCCACTACGGGAGCCGCCGTCGCCGGGGTCGGGGCCGGGGTCGTGGTGGGCCGGGGGGCGGCTGCGGTTCCGGCCGGTTTGTTGGCCCCCGGTTTCGCGGGGTTTTTGGCCGCCGGATTCTTTGCCGCGGGTTTTGCAGGAGGCTCGACGGCCGCAGGCGTCGCGGGAGGCGGAACGGTCGGAGCCGCCGGGACAGCGGCCAACCCCGCCACTTCGCCTGCCTGCCCTTTCTTTGGTGCCGATTCGGGACCATCCACCTCGGCCAATTTCAAAATCACTTTGGTCGCCACCACCGAGACCACAATCACCAGGCCGACCTTGAGGATCAGCATGCCGTGCTCGTCGAAGACGAACTTCTTGAACCGGCGGAACAGCGTGTTGCGCAGGTGATGCGAACAAGAGCTGCACTTCGTCCGGGCGCGCAGATTCTCCTGGCCGCACACCATGCAATTCACGTACAGCCCCTGCTTGCACTTCTTGCAAATCCGCCCGTCCTCGGAGTTTTTCTCGCCGCACTTGGAACAAATCAGGCTTCCCTGAGAGCCCGGCTTGGACCGGCTCGATTTCAATTCTTCAAGTCGCATTCGTGGCACCTTAGATTCGGTCCGCTCGCGGTGGTCTGCATGTTCGCAGCCCAACCGGTCAGTCGCCGGCATCCAACATTTGGAGCCTAATATATTAGCCCACCAATCTCCTAAATTCAAAAAACAACTGGCCTCCTGAAGTTTGCTCCAATCCTCCGTCTGAAACGCGTCGTTGCGTTCGCCCACGCGCAGAGTTCTCCCCTACTCCCGTTCAGGTGCCCGATTCCGGTCCTCGGTCTGACCGATGGGCTGCCATCCCAACCTGGCACCGCGATTGACCCGTAAAATGAGGCGATTCTCGGAGCCCTGCGCCGCCCGCGCCCGTCCATTTGGACTCCCATGGTGAGCCTGCGCTGTTGCTTGTTCCGCTCTGCGTTCAGAGTGAGACCAAGGCACGGATAAGGAGCATGCCCCGCACGGTTTTTGGGTGGCGAGCAGCGCCGCCGGCGGCGCAATGTGCCGACGAATTAGTCCAGGCCTGAACACGCTCTGGAATCAGACGCCTTGGAGCGACCCGGTGCTGTCGCCGAATTGAGGCTGACGCACGTCGAGGCGTTGGAGCAAGGCGGAAAAGAGATTGCACATCGGCGTCGGGTCCGGCGCAACCAGGTGCCCGCCGGGTTGGAGCGTGCCGCCGCCCCGTCCCGCGAGGATGATGGGAAGGTTGTTGTGCAGGTGCTTGTAGCCGTCGCTGAGGCAGCCTCCGTAAATCAGCATCGTCTGATCAAGCAGCTGACGGTCGCCCTCACGCACCTCTTTCAGCCGCGCCAAGCACCAAGCCAGTTGCTCGGTGTAGAAGCGGTCAATCTGCGCGAGCTTGGCGAGTTTCGCCTCATTGCCTTGATGGTGCGAAAGCTGATGGTGCGCCTCGGGCACGCCGATCTCCGGGAAGGCGCGGTTGCTGCCGTCGTGCGCGAGCATCAGCGTGCAGACGCGCGTCGAGTCACTCTGAAAGGCCAGCACCATCAGGTCCATCATCGCGCGGATGTGGTCGCGGTAGCCTTCGGGGATGCCAATAGGCGGCGTGAAGCCCGGCAGTTTCGGCACGGCACGCTCGGCCTGCTCGATGCGCCGCTCCACTTCGCGGACGGACGTGAGGTATTGGTCAAGCTTCTCGCGGTCGGCGGAGGTGAGGTTGCGGTTAAGGCCGCGAGCATCTTCGAGCACGGAGTCGAGGACGCTGCGACGGAGTTGTTGCCGTGCGGCAGAAGCCTCGCCCGGCGAACCGAACAGTCGCTCGAAGACGGCGCGGGGATTCTGCTCAGCGGGAATGGGCTTCGTCGGTGTGGCCCACGACAAGTTGTATTGGTAAGCGCAACTGTAGCCGGAGTCGCAGCGGCCCGAGCTGCGCGGACCATCGGTGGTGAGTTCGAGCGAAGGCAGGCGCGTCTTGGCCCCGATGTGCCGTGCGGCGACTTGATCCACGGACACGCCGTTGTGAATGTCCGAGCCGCCGGTTTTCTTCGGGCGCGTGCCGGTGAGATAGACCGCCGTCGCGCGCGAGTGGTCCCCGGGGCCGTCGGGACCGGGCGTGGCGTTCTCGTGGTTCAGGCCGGAGACGAGCGTGAAATCCGGGCGATGGGGCGCAAGCGGGGCGAGCGTCGGAGAAAGCGTGTAATCCTTTCCAGCACCCTGCACCTGCCACTGACCCACATTCACGCCGTTTGGGATGTAGAGGAACGCGAGACGCTTCGGGGCTGTCACGGGCGCGGGCGCGGCGAAGGCCCGGTGTCCAAAGGACTCCAACCACGGCAGCGCGAGGCAGGAACCGGCAGCGCGAAGGAAGGCGCGGCGAGAAGTGGCGTTCATGGTTGCGGAGGGTTGGATTGTGGAGCGAGCGGGCGCATTCGCTGGAAGGGGACGCTCTCGCATACGGCCAGCACCATTGTCTGGAAGCCGAGCTTGCTGGGCGACGCGCGCCCGGTGATGTCCCGCACCGCGGTTTTGTCCTGATAGGTCACGCCACGACCGAGCGCGTAGGTGAGCAATTGCTCGGCAAGATTGTGCAGGAAAACCGGGGCGAAGTCGCGGGCCAGCAGCGTGCGCAGCTCGGCGGCGTCCCGGAAACGCTGGCCGCTTACGAGTTGCCCAGCGGCATCAACTGCGTGGCTGCCGTCACGTTCGCGCCAGCGGCCCACCGCATCGTAATGCTCAAACGCAAAGCCCATCGGATCGAGAAACGCGTGGCAGGCGGCGCAGGCGGCGTTGGCGCGGTGAGCTTCGAGGCGCTTTCGCAACGGCTCCCGCTCGTCCTCTTTCTCCGTCTCCTTCAGCGGCGGCACGTTGTTCGGCGCTGGCGGTGGCGGCGTGCCGAGGATTTGTTCGAGCAGCCACTTCCCGCGCTTCACCGGGGACGTGCGCGTCGGGTGCGACGTGAGTGTAAGGATGCCCGCGTGCGTGAGCAGCCCACCGCGCGGTGTGCCCGCAAGCGAAACGCGCGCAAAGCTGTCACCCGCCGGAGCCGCCAGACCGTAGTGCTGCGCGACGGGGGCGTTGACGAACGTGTAATCTGCCGTGAGGAACTCCAGCGCCGGGCGGTTGTCGTGCAGGATGTGCTCGAATAACAACTCAGTCTCACGGCGCAAGGCAGCGGCCAACCCGGGCGTGAAACCGGGGAAGCGCTGCGGGTCCGGCGCGACGTGCCCGAGGTCGCGCAGTTGCAGCCATTGCCCGGCGAAGTTCTCTGTGAACGCCCGCGCACGGGGGTCCGCGAGCAGTCGCTTCACCTGCGCCGGCAGTTGTCGTCGCAACTGCCCACGCTCTGCCAGCGCAAGCAGCTCATTGTCCGGCGCGCTGGACCACAGGAAGCTCGCCAGCCTCGCCGCGAGCGCAAACTCGTCGATCGGCACCGAGCCGTTGCGCTCCGGTCCGGCGGGTTGCGGCCGGTTGTGAAAGAGAAACTTCGGCGAGACGAGCAGTGATTCCAGCCCTAGCCGCAGCGCACCGAACGCATCCTCGCCCGCCGCTTCTGAGGCGCGAGCAAGCCGGGCGAGCTTGGCCTTCTCCTCCGCATCGAGCGGGCGACGAAACAGGCGGCGGCCAGTCTGCTCCAGCAAGATTGGCACCTCTTCCGCCCGCAGTCCGAGACCGGGCGCAAGCGGACCTTCCACTGTTAGTTCGTGCAACCACAGCCAGCGCTCCGCGCCGGACTGTGCGTCCTTGAACTCGTTGATGAACCAGACCTGCAGTTCCTCCTGACCCGCGGGCAGATTGTGTTCAACGGTGAAATCCTGCGTGACGCCGCTGCCGGTCGTGACGGCGAACTCACCCAGACTGCGCTCGCCCAACCGCACCTCGAAGCGCACTGGCTCTGCGCCCAGCTGCTGCCCGCCCGCCTTCACGCGGAAGCGATAGCGTCCCGCCGTCGGCACGAACAGCGGCAGACGTCGGTAGCCCCGCGTGGCGAACCACGCCTTGCCTGTGTCCAGACTGTTGCGGCCCTCGCCGCCCTCGGTGTCCTCGCCGCTGAGTCGCAGCATCTGAATCCCGAGGTTGCGTCCGGGCAATATCGTTTGGAGGAACTCCGACGGCACCGGATGCCCCGGCGAGAACGGTCCAGTGAGTGCGAGGAAATCCACCGCCGCGACGCGGCCGGAAGCGCCGCCACCCGCGAGACGAAGCGAAACCCGGTGCTTGCCCACTGGCAACTCCACCAGCGCGAATACGCCGGGCATGCCCAGCTTGCGGCCCTTCCACTCAGCCTTCGGCTCCAGTTCCGCAACGGGCCGGCCGTCGAGCAGCACGGCGAGTCGGGCGAGCGTTTCGCCCTGCTTGGTGGCTGCTGCGCGCGTGAGCACACGATATCGCGCTGCAACCGGCACGTTCAGCTCCACGCCGATTTCATCCGCCGCCGACTTGAGCAGCGTCACGCCGTTGGTGCTGACCTCGGGTTGGCCGGCGAAGGCGGTGAGCCTTGCGTCGTCGCGCTCGATGCCCACGCGGGCGGTGGTCTCCAAACGAAGCGCCTCATCGAGCACCTGACGGGCAGCCTGGAAATACTTCTCCATGAGGAGAGGCGACAGCGTGAGCGCATCGGCCACGTTGTCGAAGCCATAGCCTGAGTCGTCGGGAGGAAACTGGTCGGCGGGCTTAACTTCAATGCGGAAGATGTCGCGGACAGAATTGTTGTATTCTGTGCGGTTGAGGCGCCGCAGCGTGACGTGTCCGGGGTCGGGCCGCTGCGGGTCCACGTAGAAGACTGTGCGGTCGATCCAGTCGAGCAGCAGCTTGCGCTGGGCGGCTGTGGGCTGCGGTTTCTGGATGGGCGGCATGACATGGCTCTGGAGAAGCTGCGTCGCCTTCTTCCATACCGGCTTGTCGCCGAGCAATCCTTCGAAGCTCTCGTAAGTATCGAAGGCCAGTTTGCCCTTGCTCACGCCCCCGCCGTGGCAGTCGAAGCAGAACTGCCGCAGCAAGGGGAGCGCTTCCCGCTGGAACTCCTGCTGCCACGCAGTGGTGGCCAGTTCGGCTCCGACCACGTCGGCCAGCCAAAACCAGCCCAAGCCGGCAAGAAACAGCCATGAGTTGTAAGCGGGCATCAGTGCAAGACAGACGCACCGAGGAGCAGAAACATTCCGGGTTGGCTATGACCAGGATTTACCAAGGTCATCTTCGGCACCGCCGGTTTTTATGCCCGCGCCCGACAAGGGCGGGCGTATCCGCTCCTCATTCGAAACCGATTTGCGGGTGGCCGACGGGAGGACGGTGAAGCGCGAACTTCAAGCCGCAGAAAGGCGCGTAGGGACAAGCGAATGGTGGACTTCCCCGCCTCGCCCACCTTCTGCGGATCGGCGACCGCGTGTCCGGCGGTACCGGCTTTGCTGGATTAGCGGACTCAAGTGCGTGTCCAGATTTGGCTTTCATCACGCGCTACGCCCTGCTTTCGATGACGGCTTTTTGAGTCAAATCGCGCTCAGATTTCTCCCAATTGTCCTTGCGACTCCGGTGTCCGTCCGCCTTAATTCCGTCCGCCAGGGTCCATGGAATGTGGACTTACAAACCCCGCGAGGGCCGGAAGGCAGCAACGGTAGTCTGCTCCGCATCTGCCGTGGTAACCCTGGCATTCCCACCAACCTTGCGCACTCGGCGGTTTGAACCGGAGTGAAAAACCGATCCGCCACATGTCCGGGGACTTGATTCTGAAGTTGGTCTTCACGGCGCTGGAAAGCCCGTCGTCCGGGTCCATGAGTAGCTCACCTGAGCCGGGCGTTCCCTGTTTCATTTCGAAGCCCGGCGGAGCGGGGAATCCGGTGGTGTCCGCTTTGCGGGAGCATTCATGAGCGACGAGAAAAACAACGGCGGGACGTCCACGCCCTCGCCATCGTCCTGGCCGACGTTCCCCGTCACCCCGGCGGCCTCAAGGAATAGCTCGTCTCGGATTTAGGAGCGAACCGCCGGATTCCTGAAAACAACGAAACCCCGCAGGCGTTTCCGCCTGCGGGGCGTGCAATGAACCCGGACCTAAACCGCCTTCGGCGGGAAGGTCGTCACTTCATCAGAAGCATCTGCCGGGCGCGCTTGATGGACTGGTTCAAGCGCCGTTGGTAGTGGGCCGGGAGGCCCGTGTATTTTCGCGGCAGGATGCGCCCGAGATCGGTCACAAATTGACGGAGCAGGGTGACGTTTTTGTAGTCCAGCGCCTCGTAGGTGAAATCGATCTTGGGCTTGGGACGCGGTGTGCGGCGTTCCATGGGTTGCCCGTTGCGATCTGTGCGGGTGCGTTTTTTGTCGGGGTTGTTCTTGCGTGGCATAAAAGCGTTTACTTGATTTCGCGGTGCAGGGTGTGCCGACGGAGGAAGGGATTGTATTTCTTCTTCTCGATCTTCTCCTGCTGGAGCTTCTTGTTGCGCTTGGTCATGTAGCGCGATGGGGACTTGCCCTCTTTGCGCGCCTCGGTGCACTCGATGGTGACTATTTCTCTTGCCATAGATTATTCCTTTTCCTTCGCCGGCTTTTCTTCTTCCTCCTCTTCGCCTTCGTCGGCTTCCGTTGCTCCTGCGCCATCTACTGTTCCGAGGGCGGCGAGTCGTTTCTGGCGCAGGGCACCTTCCCGTTCCAACTGAGCCTGGGCTTCAACGGTGAAGCGGGTCCACGGGATGGCCTCCAGGCGGGCCACCGGGATGGGCTTGTTGGTCAATTCGCAGATGCCGAAGGAGCCCTTCTCGATGCGTTTGAGGGCCTCTTCGATTTCGTAGATTGCATCCTGATCGGAGGAGAGCAGGCTGAGGGCGAAATCGCGGTCAAAATTATCCGTGCCCGAATCCGCCATGTGCAGGCTGTAACCGGGCATTTCCTGGGCGGATTCCTTGGCCAACCCGCTCATCTGTTCGAGCAACCGCTCCCGCAAATCCAGCAGGTTTTGGTAGAATTTGGCCCACTCGGGCTTGATCTTCACCTTGCCGCTGACCGAGTAGCGGGTGGTCGAGGACTTCGACGCCCGGGCGCCCGAATTCCCGAGAATGGACGCCATGGTCGCGCTCCCCACCGCCTTGGGCTTGTGCTGGGGTGCCGCAGATTTTCCGGCTGGTTTCTTGTTTGTCACAGCTTGCTAAAACTTTCCAATCGCATTTTCTGATCCTCCCGGAGCCGCCCAACTCTACGCTGGTCCCGCCATGAGAGGGGCGAGAATGTAGCAAACGAAAATTGGAATGCCACAAAAAACATCGGGTTTGTTAATCCTCGATTTTCGGCCAATTAACGGCCGATTTTCCGCCATAAGCTTGTCACCCGCACCTGGGTGTGGGATCGCTGGGGCGGTTGCCTTCGGTCAGTCCGACCGCGCGACAGGCGATGCAAGAAGTGCCCCCTGAAACAAACCCGCGCAGTCTCGGGAAACGAAGGAACTGGGATGGATGGCGGCCCGGGATGTCCGGCTCCCGAGCTTTGAGCTTTGAGCTTTGTTACGGCGCGTGGTTCAATTTCGCCCGATGAATCCTGCCGTTGCTGCCGTCCTTGCTGCCGCGTCTCCTCTCGTCTATCAGGTCCGCACCAAAGCCCCCGGCCCCGAGGGACGCCTTCCGATTTCTGCCGAATACCTTGCCGAACGACCCAGCGGCGACCTCTTCGGGCTCACTCAAAACGTCGGCATGGGATGGAACCCTGCCGAACTTGGCCGCAAACAGTTCCTGATCCTCAGCACCCAGGGCGGCTTGCGTGCGCCCGACGGCTCGCCCGTCGCCCTCGGTTACCACACCGGCCACTGGGAAATCGGACTGCTTGTCGAAGCCGCCGCCCGTGAACTGCGCCGTCTCGGCGGCATCCCGTTTGCCGGCACCTGTTCCGACCCGTGCGACGGTCGCACGCAGGGAACCGCCGGCATGTTCGACAGCCTCCCGTATCGCAACGATGCCGCCATCGTGCTGCGCCGGCTTGCCCGCTCGCTGCCCACGCGCGCCGGCGTGCTCGGCGTGGCCACCTGCGACAAAGGGCTGCCCGCGATGATGATGGCTCTCGCCGCCCTGCGCGAATTGCCCACCGTGCTGGTACCCGGTGGCGTCACGCTTCCGCCAAGCAACGGCGAAGACACCGCCCTCGTTCAAACACTCGGCGCCCGCTTCGCGCATGGCATGATCACCCTTGATTACGCCGCCGAAATGGGTTGCCGCGCCTGCGGTTCCGCCGGTGGTGGTTGCCAGTTCCTCGGCACCGCTGCCACGTCGCAGGTCGTCGGCGAAGCCCTGGGCCTTTCCCTCCCGCACTCCGCCCTTGCGCCCTCGGGCGAACCCGTCTGGCTGGACATGGCTGTTCGTTCGGCCCGCGCTCTCGACCAACTGGAGCGCCGCCATCTCGCCACCCGCGACATTCTTACCGACGCCAGCGTTCGCAACGCCATGGTCGTACACGCGGCTTTTGGCGGCTCCACCAATCTCCTTCTCCACATCCCCGCCATTGCCCACAGCGCCGGGTTGCGGCGGCCCACCGTCGTCGATTGGATCGACATCAACCGCCGCGTCCCGCGTCTCGTCAGCGTGCTGCCCAATGGCCCCGTCCACCATCCCACGCTCCGCGTTTTCCTCGCGGGCGGTGTACCCGAGGTGATGCTCCACCTTCGCCGCCTGGGTCTCCTCGAACTCGGTGTCCTCACCGCCGTCGGCATCACCCTCGGCGAAGTCCTCGACTGGTGGGAATCCTCCGAACGCCGGGCCAGATTCCGCGAAATCCTCCTCCGCGAGGACGGCGTCCAACCCGACGACGTCATCATGTCCCCCGATCAGGCACGGCAACGCGGCCTCACCAGCACCGTGACTTTCCCCCGCGGCAACCTCGCCCCCGAAGGCGCGGTCATCAAAAGCACCGCCATCGACCCCTCGGTCGTTGATCCCGACAATATCTACCGCAAAGTAGGCCCCGCCCGCGTCTTCGTCAGCGAAAAGGCCGCCATCGCCGCCATCAAAGCCCATCGAATCCAACCCGGCGACATCATGATTCTCGCCGGCATCGGACCCATGGGCACCGGCATGGAGGAAACCTACCAAGTCACCTCCGCGCTCAAACATCTCCCCTTCGGCAAACACGTCGCGCTCATCACCGATGCCCGCTTCTCCGGCGTCTCGACCGGCGCGTGCATCGGCCACGTCGGGCCCGAAGGCCTCGCTGGCGGACCCCTTGGCAAGCTGGTTGACGGCGATTGGATTCGGATCGTGATCGACCGTAATCTCGGGGAAGGCAGCCTTGACCTCATCGGTGAAGGTGATCGCCGCTTCTCGCCCGCCGAGGGCGCGGAAGTTCTCTCCCGCCGCGCATCGCGCCCGGACCTCGCGTCCAATCCCGCGCTTCCCGCCGATACCCGCCTCTGGGCCGGGTTGCAACACGCCAGCGGCGGCACGTGGGGCGGTTGTGTCTATGACCCCGACGCCATCCTCCGTCAGCTCGATGCCGGCCGCCGCACCCTCGCCGGCTCCTGAATTTCCGCCCGCACCCCCCGCCCATGGCCACCATTGCTGTTCTTGGAACCCTCGACACCAAAGGCGAAGAACACGCCTTCGTCGCCAGCCTCATCCGCGAGCGCGGTCACGTACCGTTGCTCATCGACGTCGGCATTCTTTCGCCGCCCCAATGCCAGCCCGACATTACGCGCGCCGAAGTCGCCGCTGCCAACGGACTGGACCTGCCCGCGTTGACCGCCCGTCGCGACCGCGGCGAAGCCGTCACCGCCATGGCCGCGAGCGCCGCCGCCCTGGTCACCCGTCTTGTTCAGGAGCGCAAGATCGACGCCATCATCTCTCTCGGCGGCGGCGGCGGTACCGCCATCGCCACCGCGGCCATGCGCGCCCTGCCCATCGGGTTTCCCAAACTCATGGTGTCAACCCTCGCCAGCGGCAACACCGCCCAATACCTTGGCTCCAAGGACATCGTCATGTTTCCCAGCATCGTCGATGTCGCGGGTCTGAACCGCATCTCCCGCCCGATCTTCACCCGCGCCGCCGGCGCCATCTGCGGCATGGTCGAGGCACCGATCCAACCCGCCCGGGACAAACCCGTCATCGTCGCCAGCATGTTCGGCAACACCACCGCCTGCGTCGAACACGCCCGAAAAATCCTCGAGGCCGCCGGCTACGAAGTCCTCACCTTCCACGCCACCGGCATCGGTGGACGCACCATGGAAAGCCTCATTGAGACCGGCCTTGTCTCCGGCGTCCTCGACATCACCACCACCGAATGGGCCGATGAACTTGTCGGGGGCGTCCTCTCCGCCGGCCCCACCCGCCTCGAAGCCGCCGCCCGCCTCGGCATTCCCGCCATCGTCACCCCGGGCTGCCTCGACATGGTCAATTTCCATGGCCCCGAAACCGTCCCCGCGAAATTCCATGGCCGCAACTTTTACCAGCACAACCCGCAAGTCACCCTGATGCGCACCACCCCCGAGGAATGCGCCCGCCTCGGCGAAATCATCGCTGAAAAACTCAACCTCTCCACCGCCCCCGTCACCCTGCTCCTGCCCCTGCGCGCCATCAGCATCATCTCCGCCCCAGGCCAGAAATTCCACGACCCCGCCGCTGACACCGCTCTGTTTGCCGCCCTCAAGTCCCACCTCCGCCCCGACATTGAAGTCCGCGAACTCGACTGCGCCATCAACGATCCGCCCTTCGCGGAAGCCTGCGCCCAAACCCTCCTGAAACACCTCACCCCGATCGCCAGCCGATGAGTCCGCCCGATGCCGTCGCACACTCCACCGTTTCCTTTTCTTTTGCCAAATCCACCTCCGCTCGCCCGACTGCGCCTGCCAACCGCCAACCGCCCATCGCTAACCGCTAACCACTGACCGCTCCCCATGCCCCCTCGCAACCATCGCCTCTGGATACCCGCCACCCTTTGCACGCTGGCCGCCGTAATCTTTATTGCTGTTCACCTCAAACCCGAACTGGAACGCAACATCAAGGCCTGGATCACCGGTGGACTCCTCATTCTCACCGTCACCTTGAATTTCCTCTGGTTCGTTCTTCTCTCCGGCTTTCCCTGGCGTACCCGCCTGCTGGCCGCCGCCGTCGTCCTCCTCGGTGGCGGCATCCTCTCCCAGTTCGTCAAAGTGGATGGTTCGCTCGATGGCACCGGCCAGCCGCGGTTGGTATGGAAAACCTCCCGCCCCGTCCCCGTCCTTCCCGCGCCCACCCCCGCCGTCATCCCCGCTCCCCATCGCACCAATCTCACCGCCCTCATCGCCGATGTTCCCCAATTCTTCGGCCCCGCCCGCGATGGCGTCGTCCGCAATGCCGGCCTCGCCACCAATTGGGCCGTCAACCCACCACGACTTCTCTGGCGCCAGCCCATCGGCGGCGGATGGTCCGCCTTCGCTGTTGTCGGACAACAAGCCTTCACTCAGGAACAGCGCGGTCCTGGAGAACTTGTCACCTGTTACGACCCCTTTACCGGACAACTCCTGTGGGCCCACACCAACCAGGCCCGCTTCTTTCAATGGCAGGGTGGCGAAGGCCCCCGTGCCACCCCCACCGTCCACAGCAATCACGTCTTCGCCGTCGGCGGCACCGGCATTCTCGACTGCCTCGACGTCACCACCGGCCACCGCCTCTGGACCCGCGACGTTCTCGCCGAAAATAAATTGCCCAACCTGACCTGGGGCATCAGCGCTTCACCGCTGGTTTACGATGACACCGTCGTCGTTACGGGTGCTGCTGCCAACGGCCCCACCGTGCTCGCCTACCATCGCCAGACCGGACAACCCCTCTGGCGCGCCGGTACCGACAAGGCCAGCTATGCGTCCCCCGTCCTTGCCAACCTCGCTGGCCGTCGCGTCATCCTCTCCGTCAACGCCGCCTCCCTCACCATCCACGACCCCGCCAACGGAACCATCCTTGTGGACCACCCGTGGGCCAGTGAAAAGTCTCCCCGTGCCGCGCAGCCTGTCGTCCTCGACCACGACCGCGTCTTCCTCTCCTCCGGCTACGGCGTTGGCTGTCTCATGCTCCAGATCAAAGCCCTCTCCGGTGGCAAACTCGCCGTCACGGAACTCTGGCGCGGACGCACCATGAAAAACCAGTTCAACTCCTGCGCCGGCCGCGACGGCTTCATCTACGGACTCGACGACGGCTTCCTGGCGTGCATCGAATCCGCCACCGGCGAACGTCGGTGGAAAGACGGCCGCTTCGGCTCCGGCCAATCCCTGCTCGTCGATGACCTCATCCTCGTCCAAAGCGAACCGGGTTCCGTCGTCCTCGCCCGCGCCCGCCCTGACGCCTACGAAGAACTCGGCCGCCTCGCCGCCCTGGACGGCAAAACTTGGAACCATCCTACTCTTGCCGGACGCCTCCTCCTTGTGCGCAACGACCAACAGGCCGCCTGCTACGAACTCCCCGCCGCC